>JAITKT010000001.1 GCA_031278225.1 Deltaproteobacteria bacterium | reverse complement strand
TCGACTTTGAACTTTTCCCTCTCGAAAAGAAAGGTCGCTTCCGCGAGTTTGGCCTCGAGGTCCGGGAGCGTCGCGTTCATGGCGTCGTTCAGGCTCATGAGCTCCAGGGAATTGTCCTCTTTCTCCTTGGTCTTTTCCTTTATCGTGTCCCCCTCCTTGAGGATGGCCTTGTAGGTCTTGTCCGTGGTGGCCCTGGTCAGCCTCACGGAGTTGCCGTCTTTGAGTTCTTTGAGCTTCAGGAGATCCGTCTCGAGGCTTTTCAAAAGGAGGGTGTTCGCCAAAAGTCGAGCCTTGGTCTCCAGAAGCTCTTTGGTTAAGGCGTTTTTGGGTTCCTCCAACGCGGCCAGCCTTTCCGGGGCGACGTCGATTGCGCTTTGACGCTCGACGAGCGTTTCTTCCAGCTCTTCGAGGCGGATGAACTTGGCGATGACTTCGAGCACCTTGGCTACCCTCCGGTCGCGCCGCCGCCCGGGGTTTCCGGGGGTTTCGCGGCGTCTTTTGTCGTGAAGTGGGAAATGGGACTTTCGCCGGGGATGACGAAAAATTCGGGCTTGGGACGTTCTTTGGCGGAGAGCTCCTCGAGCTTTTTCTTCAAAAAGGGCATGGCGGGGGCCTCGGTCGCCATGTGTCCGGCCCCGATGAGGCCCAGGCCCAGGCGATCGGCCTCGTCGGCCTTGTGGTGTCCGAATTCCCCCGTTATCAGGACCTCGGCCCCCTTGTCTTTGGCGAGGCGGATCGCGTCGGAGCTCAAGGACCCGGGAAGAAGGGCGACCGTTTCGGCCCTGGCGGGCACGCGACTCGTGCGCGCGAGGACGTCTAGCCCGAGTTTTTTCGCCGCGAAGGGAAGGGGGGCCTTGGGGGGATCCCATTTCCCCACGAGACCCAGGCCGTGGCGTCCCGTGTGTTCCACCTCGTAAAACTCGTAGGCGGGTTCCTCGTAGGGGTGATGGGCCATGATGGCCTTCGTCACCTTGTCCTTTTGGGAGGGATCCATGAGGATCTCCACCCGGTCCTCCTCGAAGGCGTCGGAGGAGCTTTTGGAACGCACGAAGGGGGAGGCGTTCTCGAGGGCCCGGAAGTGGCCCTTGCCCCCGACCTTGTAAAAACAGCGGTCGTAGTCGCCCAGGGTGCCCGCGCCGGTCGCGAAGACGGCCTTCATGAGCTCCCGGGAGTCGAAGGAGGTCGGAAGGAAGAGGACCAGCTTCAGGTACTTGGGCTCGACGGGTTCCAGAAAATCGACCGGGGTCAATTCCAGGACCTCGGCCAGGGCGTCGGCCACCCCCGCGAAGTCCAGATTGGTGTGGGCCGAGATGACGGTGAGATTGTTTTTGACGGCGAGGAAGACGGCCTCGGCGTTGGGGAGGTCCCTCGTGATTCTTTTCAGGGGGGTGAAGATCAGGGGATGATGGGTGATCAGGAGTTGGGCCCCCCGGCGGACCGCCTCTTCCACGACCGCGGGGGTCGCGTCCAGGGAGAGGGCCGCCTTTTTCACCTTGACCCCCGGGTCTCCGACCTGGAAGCCGGAGTTGTCCCACCCGAGGGCCGTTCGGAACGGCGCGAAGCCGTCGATGAGTTTCAGGATGTCGGATGCCAGCATGAGCGGAACCGTTTGGTTGGCGTGTTTTCCGCCCCGAAAAGGCAAACGCCCGTCACGGGGCGTTTTTGGGGCGCTTTCGGGGGGTTTTGGGGTTGTGGGCGCGCGAGCGGTCTTCCGTCGGGTTTTCCCCGTTCCCCGGGATCTTCGGGATTTCGGGCGCCGGCGGGCGTTCGGGAAACCGGGCCCCGGGGTTGTGGGATACGGTACGAGGCATTCGGGGAAGACCTTTTCGGGGGGATGCCGATTCGACGGTCCCCCGCGTTCGGCGGGAAGGTGAAAAAAAAAGGGCGCCCGGTTGTTTTCGGGGGAAAAAAGAGAACCCCCCGGGGAGGAAGGCTTCCGGCGGAGGACCGGAAAACCGCCCGCGAAGGATTTTCCAAAAAGTCAAAACGGAATCCGTTCGAAAGAAAAGAGAACGGAAAACGAGTTCAATTTACCGGACGACGGGTCAAAAATAAAGGGCAAAACCGGGGTTTCGAGGGAAAAGGAGGGATTTTTTAAAAAAACGGGGGAAAATCCGTTTGTTTTTGATTTTTCCCCGCGAGAACGCGGCGAAAGCCCGATCGGGACCGGTTCCGGGGGAGGGGGCGCCCCGTCGGACCCGGAAAGCGGTCGCGCTCAGGAAGCGGCCGCGATCGCGGGGGCGGGCGCCTCGTCGGACGCGACACCCGCGACGAAGGGTTTTCTCGCGGCGAGATAGATCTCCTGGCCGAGACCCGGAAAGAGAATCCCCCAGAGCTGGTTGAGTCTCAGCCAGAGTTTGCTGTTCTCCATGAAGCCCCCGGAGCGGCGGATCAAAAAGGCGCCGAAAAAGAGCTCTTTTTCGAGACCCGCGGCCTTCAGGAATCTCTTCCAGTCCCCGGTCGAAAAGCAGCGCACGTGGGCCCCCGGCTTGATTAAGCCCGCCTCGAACTTCCGCCGGAACATCCTGTCGCGCCTGCCCGCGAAGGGGACCGGGGTCACGGGGGTCCCCGCCAAAAGCACGCCCCCGGGCTTCAAAACCCTCGCCGCTTCCTTAACGACCGGGACGGGCTCCGGGAGATGCTCGAGGACGTGGAGGAAGATGACGACGTCGGCGAAATCGTCCTCCAGGGGGAGGGGTTTGGAAAGATCGGCTTTGACGAAGCGCTTGTAGCCGGTCCTTTTCAGGGCCTCCTCGTCGATGTCCATGTCGACTCCGGTGAAATCGCAGCCGGGGAGCTCTCCCGCGTACTCCGGAAATTTTCCGGTGCTGCAGCCCAGGTCCAGGACTTTGAGTTCCTTCTTGTCTTTCAGCTCATCGAGCAGATAGGAGTGGGTCCACCAGTACCTTATGGCTCTCGAGGGGTAGGCCGTGGTCGCGGCCCTGGGGTTTAAAAAACCCGGTTTGTCTTTGTTGGCGGCGACTCTTTCCCGCATGAGTTCGGCGGGCCAGGTGAGCGGTTCGAATTTCCTTTTGAGCCAAGATTTGTGTTTATCCATGAAACGTCCTCGGACTTTCGACGGTCTCGTTATTTTGGTTTCGCGAAAAAGGAGTGAAGATTCGGGGGGGGAGAAAGGGGGGGAAAACGGCGGCCGGCGGGAGCGACCAAGGGGAAAAAAACAAAGATGTTTTTTTCGCGGCTCGAACCCGTCGGACAAACCGGTGAAATTTTGAAAGGAGCGATCCGCTTTCGGAAATTTTTTCTCCCCGGTTTCCGGAACCGAAAAAAGCGGGAGTTTGTTTTCGCCGCCCGGGCCGAAAAGCGGGCGGCGGGAACGAAGCGGCCATTATAGTGGATATTTTCCCGATCGTCCGGTTTTTTCGCGGGGTCGACTCCGGGTTCCCGCGGGTCTTTCGCCCGTCTTCGCCGGGTCCGCCGGAAGATGATTTTCGGGACGGGCGCCCGTCACGGAGTCGGATCCCTATTGGGATCCCCGCGGGTTTCGAAGAGACGGGGAATGTTTCGGGACCCGCCCCGGCGTTTCGCGAATTAAATTTTCATATGGATATGATATGATATTATGGCCATTCAATGACATAACGAACGTTTTTAAGTCCGAACGCGTCGGGCGTCGGTTTCGCGGGTCGCTTTTTCGGGGAAAGCCGGCGTCGCGGCCCCGAAAAAACGATTTGACCGTTTTCGGACGGTTTTCGAAGGGGCGGGTTCCCCCGGGGTTTCCGGGGGATTGGACAAGGGCGGGGATAATTCCGAACGAAGAAGGTTCGCGGTTGGAAACACGTTCGCGAATCGCGGGTCGCCGGGGAAATTTCCGGTCTTCCGTTTCGTCCCCCCG
>JAITKT010000359.1 GCA_031278225.1 Deltaproteobacteria bacterium | reverse complement strand
TTTTTCCTCGAAGCCGACGAAAACAAGGGACGCGTCACCCTGAGCTTCGATTTTTCCCGGGACGTCCAGGAGGACGACTCCCTCTTGTTCGTCTCTTTGGACGAGAAGGACCTTCCTTTCTCCGTCGAAGACCCCGCGGTCGCTTTCGACGCCTTTTATCTCACGGAAGCCGCGCTCGTTTGCGACACCCGTTTGAGCGTCGCGGAATTCGAAACCCGCCTGAAAGACAAGCCCCTCGAACTTAAGTTTCGGGGAGAATTGAAAAAGGCGAAGTTCCGGGGGTTGGTCGGAAACCGCGGGGTCCTTCCCGGTTTGAAGGCGACCTTGAGGGCGGGGGAAGACGGGTCGGGAATCCTGAAACTGGAACTCAGTCCCTTCCGGGCGGTCATCGAAACGGAACCCGACCCCGAGTATTTGGAGTTCGAGTTGTTTTTCAACAGGGCGATGGTCGAAGAAAAGGTCTCGAAAAAGAGCGAATTCTTCGACCTCAAAAACGAATTGGGTTTGACCGTCGCGGACGGTCTGGACCTCGGGGGGAGGTGGCTTTCCCCGTACGTCCTGCGGGTCATCGGCGTCGGCTTGGGGGAATCCGGTCACGCCGAAAAGGTGGTGGACGTCCCCGCGAGGCTCGAATTCGCGAAAGACCTCGTCGCCCTGAACGGGGAGGTTTTCGACCCCCGGGCTTTCGACATCCGCGGTGAGGGGACCCGCAAGCTCGGAAAAGGGAGATTTTACCTCGACACCTTCAGAGTCCTCGGGGTGGGGACCATCGGATACGACGAACGGGGGTTCACGAAGCTCGTCATGATGTTCAACAAACCCGTGAACGCCTCCGATTTGCGGGATTCCCTGGAGGTGAACCTCCTTTCCAAAAACGCCGGGGTTTCCGACGCTCCCGCGGACGTCGAACTTTTGACGGTTTCCGACACCCCGAAAAGGGTCTTCGAATTTCGAACGTTTGCCCGAAACGGCGACGTTTACGCGTTTGTCGCGAAGAATTTGCGTTCCGCCGACGGAAAATCCGAAATTTCGCGCCAGACGGCCACCCACGGGATCGTCCAAAATTTCACCGTCGAGTATCTGGGCGCCTCGAGGGAATCCGCTTACCCCTGGAGGGTCCGGCACCGGTTCCGGTTCGGGACGGATCCCCTGAACGACAACCCGGACGATTTCATCGAGCTCTCCCCGGACCTCCCCCGGGAAACTTTTTTCGAACCGGAACTTCTTCTCTTCGTCGACCCCGACCCGGCCGGGGAACCCCCGAACGTAACCTTCAAAAAAGGTCTTTACGGGGAAACGGGGGTTTTGACCGAGGACGTCGTCTTCACCCTCGAGGAACCCGACACCCGTTTCATCCGACTTTTTTTCACCGGGGAAGGTCTCTTTCTCACCCCCAATCTTCCCATGCTCGCGAGGGTCGCGGGAATCGGTTTCGACAAAATGAAGGTTTCGTCCTTCCGGGTTCACGAGGATAATCTTCCGTTTCTTTTGAACCTCGGGGACTACCCGACCAACGTCCAGACGAGACTGGGCTTTCAACTGAGCCGGGCCTTCCCGGACAAGACGGTCGACCTCGGGAACCCGGGCGGGGCCTTCGAAAGGCTTCTGGACCTCGGTTCGGTCGCGGGAAAGGACAAGCCCGGGGCCTGGCTCTTCGGGATCTCCCCCGTCATCGAAACGAACCCTTCGGGAGCGGCCCCGGATTACGCCGACGACGAACCCTTCGACCACCGTTCCTATTACTGGTACCCCGAAAGATTCCTTCCGGTCGTGGTCACCAACCTGGGGCTCTCCGCGAGGGTTTTCGAAAACCGGACCGACCTTTGGGTCGCGACTTTGGACTCGGCCCGACCCGTCGCGGGGGCCCGGGTCACTTTTTACGACGAGGCCAACCAGGTTCTTCACGCGGGCGAGACGGACGAATCGGGCCTGATCTCGGCGCCCCCGGGTCGCGGCGCGCTCCGGTTCGCGACGGTCCGGAAGGACGGGGACCTGAGTTATCTTCTCTTCAAAAACCGGGAGAGGTTCGACGAATCGGATTCGCGGGACAGTCTCGAGGGAAGACGCGACGCGTGGTTCGCGAGCGGCGGGGGTTACGCCCCCCCCGAGGACCGGAACGCGTTGACCTTCGATTCCGGGGCCTACCGGGCCCACCTCTTTTTCCCGAGGGAACTCTGGAAACCCGGGGAAACGGTTGACGTTTTGGCCATCGCGAGGGACTCTTCGCTTCTCCCGCCCGCGGGGGAATTTCCCCTCGTTTACGAGGTGATCGACCCCCGGGGAAAACTCGCGGAAACGGGGTCGGCCTTTCTGAGCCCCGGGGGGTCCCTCGATTTCTCTTACGGAGTGCCGCTTTCCGGAAGGTCGGGCAGGTATTTCGTCAATCTCCGGGTCCCCGGGGAAAAGGAAACCCTCGCCTCCGGGTCCTTCGTCGTGGAAGACTTCGTTCCCCCCAGGATACGCGTCCTTTTGGAATCTTCCGAACGCGAGGTCCGGGGCGACGGGGACGTCTCGCTCTCCGTCTCCGCCGACTATCTCTTCGGGGCCCCGGGCGCGGGACTCGAAGGGGAACTGAAGGTCCGGGCGAAGCCCGCGATCTTCGTTTCCCCGTTCTTCGAGGGCTTCGATTTTTCGAGGGACGGAAAAGATTTCGATTTTTCCGCGACCCTTCTCGACACCTCCTTCGAATTGGACGACCGGGGAAAAGCGGAGGTTTATTTCAACCCCCGGGACGGGGCTCCCGAAGGGCTCCCCCAGGCCGCGAGAATCGTGGCCGTTTTGGGAGTGCGGGAGACGAGCGGCCGTTTCGTCGGAAAGACCCTGGAAATCCCCTGGTTTCCCGTTGAAATTCTTCTGGGAGTCAAGCCCTCCGCCGGCGGCAATTTGGGGGAGAGCTTCGCGTTCGTCCTCGGGGCCGCCGATGCGGACGGTAATCCCGCGGAACTCCCCGAAGGCCTCGACGTCGAGATATCGGAAGTGGTCACCCGGGTTTTTCACTCGGTGAGCCGGGGAACGGTCCGGGCCGAAAGGGCCGAGGAACTGAAAGCCGTCATGGAGGGCCGGGTCGAAATCCGGGACGGAAAGGGCGAGTTCTCCTTTGTCCCCAAAAAGGCCGGGCTTTACGAGGCGCGCGCGACCTCGGTTTCCGATCCGGACGTTCGGCTCTCCTTCAGATTCGTCGTCCGCGGGGGCTTTGACCCCTCTTTCCGCGCGGGTTCCGGAGACCCCGGGGACGCGCCGGAAACCCTGGAGCTCTCCCTCGACAAGGAGTTCCACGCGCCGGGGGAGACGGCTCTCTTAACCCTGAAATCCCCTTTCCCGGGGACGGCGAGGGTGAGCCTCGAGACGGACGGGCCCCTGTTCTCCAAAGTCATCGAAATCGGCGGGGACCCGGCGACGGTGGAAATACCCGTCCCGGAATTGACGACCAACGCGACGATTTTCGCGACGCTCGCGAGACCCCTGGCCGCTTCCCTTTCCGGTTCGGACGCCGCGGACCCCAACCGCCCGGCTTTGCTCACCGCCCAAACATCCTTGGAAAAAGATCGTTCCCCGAACAGGCTCGACGTTTCGGTCGACGCCCCGGACCGTTTCCGTCCGAAGAAAAAAGAGACCTTGCGGGTCAAACTCGCGGACGACAAGGGGAATCCCGTCCGGGGGGAGGTCGCGGTCTTCTTCGTCGACGACGGGGTCCTGTCCCTTTCGGGCCGCCCGACCCCGGATCCCTTCAAACTTTTCACGCGGAGCCGCGTGAGTCCGGCCCTCTTTTACGACATTCATCACGACCTTTTGCCCATCGAGGACGCGCGCGCGGGACTCCTGAAAGCCGGCGGCGACGACGCGGGGGCCTACT
>JAITKT010000347.1 GCA_031278225.1 Deltaproteobacteria bacterium | reverse complement strand
ACCAGGATGTCCTGGGAGTTTTCGTTTTCGATGGTGAGGCCCGGGATTTTTTTGTCCGCCGCGCGGCGTCTCAGGTCGTCCGTCGCCCTTCTGGCGTTGTTTTTCAAGGCCACGTCCATGTCCACCTCCATGAGGAGGTAGATGCCGCCCTTCAGGTCGAGGCCCAGGTTGATGACCCCGGTCGGCAAAAAGGAGGGGACTTTCAGCCCCACGGCCGCGAGAAATGTGGGAAGGACGCACACGATTCCGGCGCCCAGGACCAGGGCCAGAAGAACGCCCCGCCAGATGAGGTTTTGATTCATGAAAAAAAACTCTTGGAATCAGTGGTGTGGGAGTGAGACCGGGCGCCGCCCCGAAATCGGGGAGGGTCGCCCGGGGACGGTCGGAAAAAGCGGGCGTTCGCGCCCGGGGAAGGGGAAATCGGCGAAAAAAGCCGCCTTCAAAACGCGAACATTCTTGAAAGCGGCTTAACGGTCCGTCAGTCTTTGCGTTTTTCGTCAACCTCGTTTTTCGGGTTGGACTCTTTCTCCTCCTCGGGGGCGTCCTTGGAGAGGTCGGTCGTTTCCTCGGGGATGTTTTTGATGACCCCGGCTATGGCGCTTCTGGCTATTTTGACCCTCACGTCGGGAGCGATGCGCAGGGTGATTTCCCTCGCGTCCGTGGCCGTTATGATCCCTATGAGACCTCCCGAGGTTTGGATCCTGTCGCCCTTTCTGACGTTGTCGAGCATGTTTTGGCGCTCTTTTTGCTGCTTCTTCTGGGGACGAAGCATCAAAAAGTAAAAAATCACGATGAAGCCCACGATGAAGATTATGAGCTGGGCGCCGCCGCCTCCGGCGGGCTGAGTCGTTCCGTCGGCGTTCTGGGCCGCCGGAGCCGCCGCGTAAAGAGCGGCCGCGGCGGATGAAATGTGTTCGAACATTGCGGGAATCCCCCTGAAGACTTGATTTGTTTCGGATGTGGCGGAGACGCGGGAAGGGATCGACGGGGCGTCCGCGACGGACCCTCGAATCCGCCAAAGATTTCGGGGCGGGTTCGGGGCGGATTGGCGGCGGTTTTCGGGGCCGCGGGCGCCCGGGAAAGATCGAAATCCGTCGCGGGCGGCGGTCGCCGTCACGTTTCGCCCCGGCCGTAGGCGTCGCCGAACTCAGAATAGTAGCACAAGAAATCGCCGTTTTGCAAGGCCGTTCTCGCGTTTTCGACGAGGGTCAGATAGAAATGGAGGTTGTGGATGGTCGCGAGCCTCATGAACAAAGGTTCCCTTTGCCGGAAGAGGTGGCGCAGGTAAGCCCTCGAGAAATTGCGGCAGGTGTGGCAGCCGCAGCCCTCCTCCGGGGGCAGGTCCGCGGTCCCGTGGCGGGCGTTGGCTATGTTCAACTTCCCGCGGCGGGTGAAAAACTGCCCGTTTCTGGCGTTTCTCGTGGGAAGGACGCAGTCGAACATGTCCGCCCCGAGCCTTATCCCGTCCAGGATGTCCAAGGGGGTCCCGAGACCCATGAGGTACCTCGGCTTGTCCGGGGGAAGTCCCTCGAAACTGGCCTCGATGGCTTCGAGCATCATCTCCTTCGGTTCCCCGAGGGCCAGTCCCCCGGCGGCGTGCCCCGGAAACCCGACGGAACCGATGTCCCGGGCCGATTTTTCCCGAAGGTCATGGTGAAAGCCCCCCTGGGCGATCCCGAAGAGGATTTGGGGACCGTTTTCGTCCCAGACCTCGTACGACCTCTCCGCCCAGCGCAGGGTCCTCTCCGCCGAGGCCTCGGCCTCGGAGCGGCCCGCGGGGTAGGCCAAACACTCGTCCAGGCACATCATTATGTCGGACCCCAGGGCGTTTTGGACCTCGATCGCCCTTTCGGGGGAAAACGAAAAGCTCGTCCCGTCGTAGCAGGACCTGAAGGTCGCGCCCTCTTCCCCGATCTTCGTCGAATCTTTCAGGGAAAAGATCTGGAAACCCCCGCTGTCGGTGAGGATGGGATCGTCCCAGCCCATGAAGCGGTGGAGGCCCCCCAGGTCGCGGACGAGTTCCTCCCCGGGTCGCAGCATGAGGTGATAGGTGTTGGAGAGTATTATTTTGGCCCCGAGGTTCTTGAGGTCGAAGGGGTCCAGGGCCTTCACCGAGGCCTTGGTGCCCACCGGCATGAACATGGGCGTGTCGAACTCCCCGCGGAAGGTCCTCACTCTTCCCAATCTCCCCTCGCAGCGGGGGTCTTTCGCGAGGATCGTGAAAATGTCTTTCAAGGCGTTCACGCTTTCTGGGTCAAAACGAATGAAAACAAAAAATTGGGAAAAAGGAAAAGGGGAAAAACGAAAACCGGGGAAAAAAGAAAACCGGGGAAAAAAGAAAAAAAGACAAAACCCCGGGGCTTCCGCGACCGTCCGGGGGCATTCGGCGCGAACGAATTTTTCGTCCGCGGGGGCGTTTCCTTTTCGAACGTTTTTCCGGGGGGCGTTTTCGGCGCGCGTCAATACTTCTGGATCAACGCGAGGCCGAAGAGACTCGCGAAAAGTCCCGCGAGGGTCCAGAAGGTTATCGTCTCCCCGTGGAAGACCGCGCCCGACAGGAGCCCGAAGAAGGGGACCAGGGTGATGTACACGGAGGCCTTGTGGGGCCCGAGGACCATGATTCCGTTGTAGAAGAAGGTGAAGCCCAGGCAGGTGCCGAAGACGCCCAGGAAGGCGATCGCGCCCCAGGTCGCGGGGTCGAAATCCAAAAAGCCCGCCAAAGGTTCCCCCGAAAGAACGCAGAGGGGAACGAGGAGGATTGCCGCGAAGACCGCGGACCAGGCGTTGGCGGCGAGGGGGGAGATCTTCCCCACCACGAATTTTCCCAAAAGCGAAAACACGGACCAGGAAAGGACGCAGCCCAGCATGAGGAGGTCCCCGAGATTGTGTTCCCCCGCGAGTAAACCCAAGGGGTTTCCGTTCGCGACGACGAGCGCGGTCCCGGAGACGGCGACGAGCATCCCGAAGACCCTCGGGAGCGTCAGCTTTTCCCCGAAAAAGAGGACGGCTCCGAGATAGACGAAGACGGGGCTTATGGTCACGATGACCGAACCCTTGCCCGCCCCGGTGAGGTGAAGGCCCCTTATGAAAAAATAGTTGTAGAGGACGAGGCCGCTCACTCCCGAAAGGAAGACGCCAATCCAGACCTTGACTCCCGCCTCGGGAAAGAAACGTTTTTCGGAGAGGCGCAGTTGGGGGATGAGGATCAGGGAGGCCATGACGAATCGCCAGAGGGCGCAGGACAGGGGACCGGCCCCCTCGGAGGCGGTTTTCCCCGCCGCGAAGGTGCCGCCCCAGATGACCATGGTGAGGAGGAGGAGGGCGTGGGTGAGGAGGGTCCCGCCCCTTTTTTCGGAACGAATTTCTTTGCCCGTCAAGCCCGGACGTGACCTCTTCCCGTCACCACGAACTTGCGGGTGGTGAGTTCCTTGAGACCCATGGGTCCGTAGGCGTGGAG
>JAITKT010000175.1 GCA_031278225.1 Deltaproteobacteria bacterium | reverse complement strand
CTGAAAAACGTCTCCGGCCTCGACAGCACCATATCGGCCCGGGACGTGGGCTTCAAGATCGCGCCCAAGATCAACGCGGCCGGCCGCCTGGGCTCGGCCTATCCCGCCCTGGAGCTCTTGACCACCGACGACCCCGAGAGGGCGGGGACCCTGGCCGACAAGCTGGAGGAACTCAACAAGACCCGCTACCTCGGTCAGATGAAACTTTTGGAGACCGCGAACGCGGCCCTGGACGTTCTCGAGGGCGGTCCCGACGCCCCCGAAAGGACGGTGGTCCTCGCGGGGGAAGGCTGGCCCCGGGGTCTTTTGGGTCTCGTGGCCTCGAGGGTGGCCGAACATTCCCGCAAACCCACGATCCTTTTCAGCCTGGAGGGGGATTTCGCGACCGGTTCCGGCCGTTCCGTGGCCGGCTTCAATCTCTTCCGGGCCCTGGAGGAAACCCGGGGTCTCTGCGTTTCCATGGGCGGGCACTCCGAGGCCGCGGGCCTCAAAGTCAGGCGGGACATGCTCCCGCCCTTCGCGAAGGCCTTCGACGAGGCCGCGGCCAAACAGCCCAGGGCCCAGACCGAGGACAAAATCACCATAGACGTGGAGGTGGATTTCGGGGACCTTCCGCTCCTCTTCGAATCCTTCCAGGACCTCGAGCCCTTCGGGCAGGGGAATCCCGCCCCCGTCGCGGTCGTCCGGAACGTGAGGGTGGTGGACGCGGTGCCCACCCGCACCAACGGGGACAAACATTTGATCTTCCGTCTTTTCGAGGGGGGGAGGAGCCTTTCCATGGTCGGTTTCGACATGGTGAAAAAGCTCTACGACGTGGGGCCCGTGATGGACTTCGCGTTTGTTTTCGACAACAATCGTTTCAACCAGAGACTCCCGGGATGGAGACTTCTGGATTTCAAATCCCCGGGGGAATCGGCGGGTCCGGGGTAGGGGGCGTCTTTTTCGGGCGGTGAGGGTTCGTGACGGGTTCGGGACGGGTTCGGGACGGGTGGCTATCCGTCCGAAAAGGTCGTCCCTTGGATTCGGGGGTTTCCGGTGGAAGACATGCTTAAGAGAATCGAAAGCGCGGAAATCGCTTACCTGAGCGGACGCACCCAGGAAGCCCTGGCCGACCTGACGGCGATCGCGGCCGAGGACCCGGAAAACCACAGGGCCCGACTGAGCCTCGGGGTGATTTACCACGCCCTGGGCCAGTTCGAGGAAGCCGGGAACTGCTTTTCGAGGATCCTGGAATCGGACCCGGACAACGTCGAGGCGACGGTGGACCTGGTTCTCACCCACATAAGCCAAAAGGATTTCGTCTCCGCCAAAAATTTTTTGAGCGAAACCCTCGCGAAGGACGACGGAAACTTTTTCTACTGGAATCTTCTCTCCAAGGTCGAGGCGGCCCTCGACAATTTCTCGTCCTCCATAGCCTGCGCCCGGAAATCCCTCGCCTTGAACCCCGCCCAGTCGGGCCTCCCCATGGGGACCAAGACCCTCGATTCCAACAAAATAATGTCCGCCCACATGTTCCGGAGGCACGCCGAACAAACCAAAAAGAAGATGCGCGTCTTTTTGAACGAAACCCCCGACCCCGAGCTGAATCTCCTGCTCGACGGACTCGCCCCTTACTTTGACATCGAAAGGGTGATGAGCTTCAAATACGGGGTTTACCGGGATTCCGCCGGCGAGGCCGACGTGATCTGGCTGGAGGGCCTCTCGAACAATTCGGTTTATTTCCTGAACGACGCCGAACACCTGAAAAACAAACTCGTGATCGCGCGCCTTTCCCGGGAGGACGTCCTGGGCGGGGCGGCCTCCAAGGTGTCCTTCGCGAACGCGTCTCTCGTGACCTTCGAGAGTTATTTTTTGAGGGATCTCTTTTTGAGGGACAACCCCAAGATCCGGGACGAGTCCTCCCTCCAGGTGTTTTTGAAAATGTTTGACGCGAAAGACTACGACCACGTACCCCGTTACGGGAACAAACGCATAGCCTCCGTTCTCCCCGACGACATCGCTCCCGCCGAGTTCATCCTCCTTTTGGAGGCCTTCCTCGTCATAAACCGGAAATTTCCCGAGACCGAACTCCACATCGACCGCACCCCGCGGAACCTCGAAAAGGATTTCCACGCGAACCAGTTTTTGACGGAGAACGGCATGGGTTACAAGGTCCATTTCCACGCCCGCGAATCCGATCCGCGTAATTTCCTGAACGAAAACCACTGCATCCTCTCCGCCGAGACCTTCGCCGGGGGCCCCGGAAACCTCGAGGCCCTGATGCTGGGCCTCAAACCCCTGATCCGCTCGAGCCCCGGGGCCATGGAACTCTACCACGAACACTGTCTCTGGAAGAACGTGACCGAACTCCCGGACCTCTACGAAAATCCTCCCGACACCATGAAAATCAGCGGGTGCGTCAGGGAAATCCACAAGACCGAGTCCATACTGCCCCAATACGTTCAAAAATTCATAACCCTCAAGTGGTGTTGACAACGCGGGGGGATGAAATTTCCGGGGGGATATCGGGGAGCGTCGCGAAACGCGGTTTCGTCGGAAAACAAACGGAGGGGAACGCCCGGGAATCGGAAAAGGGCCGCGCGGAAAGAAAAAAATGTCCGGAAAGAACGAACACAATTACCCCCTCGCGGCGATAGTGGGTCAGGAGGCCATGGTCGAGGCCCTGAAGCTCATCGCGGTCGATCCGGGCATCGGGGGTCTTCTCCTCCAGGGGGAAAAGGGCACGGCGAAATCCACCGCTGCCAGGGCCATCGCCGAACTCCTCCCCCCCTTCAAGTCCCACGATTGCCCCTACCACTGCAAACCGGCCTCGGGTCCCGCGGACGTTTCCCTTCTCTGCCCCGTCTGCAGGGCCAAAAAAACCCCCATCCGCTGGACCCATCCCCCCTTCAAGACCATCCCCCTGGGCGTCACGGAGGAAAGGCTTTTGGGGGGTTTGGATTTCGAGGCCACCATGAGGGACGGGATCCCCGTCTTCCGCCAGGGCATTTTGGGCGAGGCCAACAACGGGCTCGTCTACGTGGACGAGGTTAACCTTCTGGACCCCGCTCTCGCGCACCTGATGCTGGACGCCGTGAGTTCGGGGAAAGTCGTGACGGAACGGGAGGGCTTTTCCTTCTCGCTTCCCGGCAGGGTGGCCCTTCTGGGTTCCATGAACCCGGAAGAGGGACCCCTGGGACCCCAGCTCTCCGATCGTTTCGCCATGAGCGTGGTCCTGAAGGGCGAGGAAGACCCCGTTCTCAGAAAGGAAATCGTCCTGAGACGGCTCGCCTTCGAGCGCGACCCCGGGGAATTCGCGAGACTCCACCGGGAAGAGGGAAAGAAGATAACCGAGGCCATCGCCGCGGCCGCGAACCTTCTGAAAAACCTGGAAATCACCAAAGAAGCCCGGGAGCTCGCCGCGAAGATGTCGGCTTCCGCGAGGACCCAGGGGCACAGGGCCGAGCTCGCCCTTTGTCGGGCCGCCCGGGCCTCCCGGGCCCTGAACGGTCCCCGGGACCTCTCCCCGGCGGGTCCGGAATGGGTGGAGAGGGTGTGGGAATTCGTCATCCCCTTTAGGAGACGGGTCGCGGTCGACGACAAAAAGACGGTCGCGACGAGGGAATACGAATCCTACGAGGGCGACAGGGCGAACGCCGCCCCGGACGCGATTCTAATCCCCGACGTCGAGGAAGCCCCCCCGGACAGGAAAGAACAAACGGCCGCCTTCGACGAAAAGATACTCCTCCACGTCTTCAAGAGCGAGGACTCCTATTCGATCATCACCCCCAAACTGAAAAGGGAAGTCGGCTTGAAGGAACAAAAGGGCAGACGTTCCTCCCGGGAGTCCGACAAGGCCAGGGGCAGGGCCTACAAAACCACCGCGAGACGCCTCGGAAGACCCTTGTCCCTCTCGGCCACGCTCAGGGCCGCGGCCCCGCACCAGAGGGAGAGGACGGTGGCCGGGAAGGGCGCCCCGGGGAAAGCGGCGGGTTCCCCCAAAGTGCTTTTGAAACCGTCGGATTTCAGGGAAAAGGTCTACAGGCAAAAGACCGGACGCCTCGTGATATTCGTGGTCGACTCCTCGGGCTCCATCGGCACCCTGTACCGCATGGAAGAAGCCAAGGCCGCGGCGATGTCTCTTTTGAACGACGCCTACCAGAAGCGCGACAAGGTCGCGATCATCGCCTTTTACGGGAACGACGCCGAAATCCTCCTTCCGCCCACCAACAGTCCCGACATGGCGGGAAGACTCCTCGCGAACCTTCCCTCCGGGGGCAAAACCCCCATGGCGGCGGCCCTGGCCCTGACCCACAAACTCCTCAGGACGGAGAGGGCCAAAGACCCCATGGTTTCCCCCTTCATAATCCTCATGACCGACGGAAGACCCAACATCCCCCTGGACCCCAAGGCGGAGCCCTGGCGGGAAGTCCTGCGTTTCGCGGACCTGCTGGCCCAAGACCCCACCCTGAATTTCCTCCTGATAGACACGGACAGGGGAGCCTACAACGAGTTCAAGCTCACGAGGGAACTCGGAAAACACCTGAACGCCCCCAAGATCAGCCTGGAAGACCTGCGGGAAGGCCAACTCACCAAATGGCTCAACCATGAGCCGTGAAGCCAGGGATCGCCCCGTTCCCCGGCCCGGGGTCTCGAATTCCCGAACACGCTCATGAAACCCGCCATTCCGCGGTTCGAATCGCGACCCCCCCGCGCCGCGGACCCGCGGACCGTTGACCGCGAAACCATCCGGGAGAAACCGATGCCAACCTTATTGGTCGTGGGAGCGACCTCCGACATAGCCCGGGAAACCGCGAGGATATTCTTGAAAAACGGCTGGGACCTCCGTCTCGCGGCCAAAAACCCGGAAAAACTGGAAGCTCTCGCGACCGCTCTGGGAGAGTCGGGGGCGGGAAAGATAACCCTTCATCACCACGACGTTCTGGAGGAAGACAAACTTACGAACCTCTGGGAAGAAACGGATCCCAAGCCCGACGCCTTGTTGGTGTCCGTCGGTTTTTTGGGGGATCGGACCCTCGCGAACGACCCGGATTTCGTTCTGAAAGTGACGAGGATCAATTATTTAAACCTCCTCCCCGTGATAACGCTCGCGGGGGCGCACTACGAAAAGGTCGGAAAAGGTTCCGTAATCGGGATTGCTTCCGTCGCGGGCGACAGGGCGAGAGCCTCGAACTACCCTTACGGGGCCGCCAAAGCGGGATTCTCCGCCTTTTTGGCGGGTCTCAGAAACAGGCTGTTTCACAAAGGGGTTCACGTGATGACGGTAAAGCCGGGTTACGTGAGAACCGCCATGACCGAGGGCCTGAAGATCCCGGGAATTCTCACGACCACCCCCGAGAAAGCGGCCAAAGACATTTACCGGGGCTTCGTCAAAAAAAGAAGCGTCGTGTACACGGCTTGGTATTGGCGTTGGATCATGCTGTTCGTGAGAATTCTTCCGGAGTTCGTGTTCAAAAGGACGAAATTTTAAACTTCCCGTTTTTTTCGGGGGATTTCCGCCGAAAACCCGCCGCTTTCGCGTAGCGGGCGGGTTTGGCCCGGAATCGGGAAAATAAACGCCCGAAACGAAAGCCCCGGAAATCCGCGTCGAAGAGAAACCAAAAAAAACAAACGTTTCCGGACGAGAGCCCCGGAATAAAGCGACAAACGGCGAAAAGGCCGATACCAATAGACGTCCGGCGAAAACGGTTTTGGCGCCCGACACGGGAGAATCGCCGGAAACGCGGCGATTCGGGGAACGTTCGCGCGAAAACCTGCGTTAATCCGGCGTTTTAAAATTTTACTGATTAAAAATTTTTTTATGAAATAACGGTTAACAAACGCGATAAATTGTGTTATTATGACCACTGAGTTGATCTTCGACAATTTTCACGACGGTCTTTTTTATCGTTTGAAACCGCTTTTTAACCGGATAAAGACAAAACACCCGTAGAATCGCGATCTTTGAACGCGGGAGCGCGTTTCACGCGGCCGCTGTCACGCGAATCGCGCGAAAGGTTTAATCTTTGTTTTCCCGAGGCCGACGGCCCGAAAAGGGTTTTTTGTCTTTGGCGGGGGGGCTTTCGCGCCAAAAAACGCGCGAATCCCGAATTCGGAACGAGCGATCGCAAAACGCGCGAAAGGGGGTGGAATCCATGGCGGGACAATCGGCGGAACGAAAAGAAAGCGCCTTGGCCGCGGTGACGGACAAGATACTCGACGCTTGCTCGACCGCGGTTCCTCTTTCCAAAACGGGGCTGGTGCCGGAAGGAAGCGAACTGGCCGACCTCATAATAGGCGAAAGGCAAAGGCGGGTGTTTCCGTTGAACGGATTCATCACCGTTTGCGAGAATTTTTATTCCCCTTCCGAAAGTCAAACCTTCATCTATCACGTAATCTCGGAACCGCCCGACGACAAAATGAAGAAATATCTGCTCGATTGTTATCTCGGCGCCTGCGTCGACGGTTTTAACCCGGGGAAACCCGCCAAAGACGTGACGATGCTCTTTGTCTTCGGGGGAAATTTGAAGCTTAAGAGCGTGGAGTTGAAAAACTTCAGTAATCCCAGATTTCACGCCAAGTTCGTGTCCGAGATAAACCCGGAAGACGTGACCTGGCGGGTGGCGGACAAGTTCAAAAACAAGAAAAAGATGGACCACTCGGATCTCTTCGACCTCGTCATGATCTCAGGGAACGCTCCCTTCGGCGTCGAACGTTTCGAAAAAACCCTGGCCATCGCCCAATCGGTGTTTGAACCCGAAATGCTCGCTCTCTATTTGGACTGCGCTTTCACGTACTCGCGAAACCGTTTGACGGAAGAACACATGGAAACGATATTGAAACATTTCGGGAGCTCGGTGGGATACCGCTGCTGACCGCGGGGAAATCGCGAGAGCGTTGGTTTCCGCGGATCGAAAAAACCGTCCGAGGCCGTTTTCGGGGTTTTCCGGAGCGGGGCAAGTTTTCCCCCGTCCCGCGACGAGGGGACAAATCGGGCACGGGGACGCGCTCCCGTCACGAAAGCGAGACGGGTGCCCTAGCGGCCTCATTTTTCGAAATGCGCGAACTCCAAATCATCGGACTCTTTTGTTCTTTTCACTTCCCTGTATCCGTTTTTCAAATACAACCGCATGTTCTTTTCGTTTTTGGCGTTCGTGAAGAGCTCGAAAGTCTTGTTTTCATAAAGGGATTCGATTTCTTTCAACAAACTCGTTCCGATTCCCTTGTTTTGAAAGTCGGGGCGCACCATGAGTTTCATCACGCTCACGCGGTCGTTTTCCTCGCGTGCCCTTACGGAACCGACTATTTCTCCGGTTTTTTCATCCGTCTTTTTTAAAACGATGCCCCGGGCGAATACTTTTTCCATTTCTTCGAGTGTTTGCGTGAGAGGCTCTATGTTGTGATTGTTCAACGCAATCGCCTCGCTCAAAAAAGCCGATTTTTGCAGGCGGAGTATTTCGGGCAAATCGTTCGGAGTGGCTTTTGAGATTGTGATGACGCACCTTCCCAAAAATTAGAAAGGACGCCGGTCGGCGTCTTTTTTTTGATTTTTCCCGCGGTTTCGGGGGGATTTTTTTTAAAAAAACCGCGGCGCGCGCGGCGGTCGTTTCGGCCCGGTCGCGAGAATTCCCCGAAACGGGCGAATCTTATCACGTTTTGCCCGTGAGGCGCAAGATTGCGGCCCCGTTTTCGGCTCGCCGGGTCATGAAGATTTTCATTCGATTTTTTTTTGGAATTCGCGTCGCTCCAAGGTTCCCCGGCGGTTTTCGGCCGCGTGGGAACCGCCGAAATCAACCGCGATTGTCGGCTTTTCGGGGTTGACGGGCGATTCGTCTCCCGCGCGTTTCCGCCGTTCTTTCCGGGGAGTCCGGCGAGAGGCCGCGCTCCGCCATGACCCGACCGCTTGCCGGGGGGCCGCGGCCACAATCCGTCATTGAGCTCCCGTCCGATGAGGCCGCGCGTTTTTGAAAAACGGTCCGACGTCGGCCTTTTCAAAGTTCGCGACGCGAGGCCTTCAAGAAATTTTCCGAGATCTCGACGCGCGGGGGAGCGGGTTCGCGGATGCTTTCGGAGGTGACGGGAACGCGTCTCGGGGAGCGCGAGGCGCCGGAGTGACCGGAGGGAGTGACCGGGGGAGTGATTGGGGAGTGATTGGGGAGTGATTGGGGAGTGAGGGGACGGGAAACCGACCGTCGAAAAGCCTTCGGCGAAAACTCCCGCGGGGAGTCATTCGTTTACGGCGTCGCTCACGCCGGACGCCTCCGCCGCCTTGGCCACGCGACTCGCCATGTGGGGAACGAGTCCCGGGGTGAGGACCTGGGGGAGCACCATCTCGTGGTCCAGAAGTTCGTCGGGGACCATGGAGGCCAAGGCCTCGGACGCGGCGATTTTCATGGGAAGATTTATGAGACTCGCCCGGGCGTCCAGGGCGCCGCGGATGATTCCGGGGAACACGAGGCAGCCCGTCAGGTGATTGGGGAGCACGGGGCAGGTGGTGGCTATGATGGGCGTTCCGGTGTCGAGGGAAGGTCTGGAGAAGAGGTCGGGGGTGCAGTCGGTCAGGTAGAAGCAAATGGGGTCGGGGGCCATGGAAGAGAGGAGTTCTTTGTTGAGGACCGGGGGGCCCGACAGGCTGATGAAGACGTCGGCCCCGGCCAGGGCCTTGGCGGGACTTCCCTTCACCTGTCTGGGGTTGGTCTTTTTGGCGAGGTTCTCTTTCACCCAGTTGGTCGGTCCGGCCCTTCCCTTGTGAATGGTCCCGGAGCGGTCGCAGACTATGATGTCCGCGGCGCCGTTGGCGGAGAGGAAGTCCACCATGGGCATGGCCTCGGCCTCGGTTCCGGAAAGGACGATCCCGACTTCGCCCAATTTTTTCCCGACGAGCTTCAGGGAGTTCAAGAGAGCGGCCAGGCACACTATGGGAATGCCGTCCGGATTGTCCTGGAAAACCGGAAGCCCGCCTTCCTCCATGAGGCGGTTCCTTATGGAAAGGCAGCGGGACTCGTTTATGGCCTCGAGGTTGATGGCGCCGAAGGAGGGGGCGAGCGCCTGGATGGTTTTCACCATCTCGTCAAGACTTTGCGGGTTCAACACCAGGGGGAAGGCGTCTATGCCAGCGAGTTTTTTGTAAATGACGGATTTTTTCTCCACGTAGGGCAGGGTGGGGAGGGGACCGATGTCCCCTATCCCTGGGACGCCGCTTCCGTCGGAAATGATGGCCACCTTATTCCAGCGGCCGGTGAGGTTGGGAAGCTCGGAGGGATCGTCGGCCAGGAGGCGACAAAGACTGGCGGTACTTTTCACGTAGCTCAGATCTATCTCCCCGTCGTACAAGACTTTTGAAACTCTCGCTATCATGATTGTTCTCGCTTGAAAAAAGTGGAAAACGACGACGCGGTTCAGAGGTTGACATTGCTTTTGTTCAATCTGTGTTGGAAGGAGCGACGGGAAAGTTCCAGAATGCGGGCCGCTTCGGTTTGGTTGTTGTTGGTCAGAACCAAGGCTTCCTGAATGTAGTGGGCCTCCACCTCGTGGAGGATTCGGTCGAGATCGATTTCTTTGTTGTTCCACTCGGGGATCTCGAAGCCCTTGTAGAGTTTGGGCATGGTGTAAATTTCTTCCGGGATGGCCGTGAGCTGCCTGTCGTTGATTTTGGAAAATCCGAAGGCGTTCAGCCTCACCCTCAGGCGCCAGGGGCTTATGCCCAAGAGGGTGGCCGTTCGGCTCCTTATGCCGTAGGAAGAGATGTGGGCGTTGTAGAGATAATAACCCTCGACGGCTATGAGGAGGTTTTCGAGGCCCCCTTCGGGGAGCTGGAGAATGGATTTCAGGGGATCCACGTCGTGCACCACCGGCGTGAAATCCATGGTCTCGAGGAGGGTCCTCGGCGTCTGCGGGTTCGGGTCCCCGCGGGCGAAGTCGCGGATGAATCCGGGCTCGCTTTTCTGACCGGAAAGAAGGAGGCTCTCGGGAAGAATGATGTTGGATTGCTCCAGGGCGACCGACCTCTCGATGATGTTTTCGAGTTCTCTCACGTTTCCGGGAAAATTGTAGTTGGAAAGAAGAGTGAGGGCGTAGGTGGAGAGTTTTCTCAAGTCCTTGTTTTGCTGCTTGCTGTATTTCTCCAAAAAATACTGGGCGAGGACCGGGATGTCCTCGGGTCTTTCCCGCAACGGCGGGATGCGGATGTTTATCACGTTCAGACGGTAATAGAGGTCCTCCCTGAATTTGTTCGCCCGGATTTCCTGCTCCAGATTCTTGTTGGTGGCCGAGATGAAGCGCAGGTCCACCTCTTGCTCCACGTTTCCGCCCAAGGGCCTGAAGGCGCGCTCCTGAACCACCCGGAGGAGTTTCACCTGCATGGGGAGCGTGAGTTCGGCCAGTTCGTCCAGAAAAAGCGTCCCGCCGTTGGCGACGGACATGAGTCCCTGTTTGTCGGTGTGGGCCCCGGTGAAGGAGCCTTTCTTGTGACCGAAGAGCTCGCTTTCGACCAGTTGTTCGGGCATGCCGCCGCAGTTGATGGCCACGAATTCTTTTTCGGAGCGGGTGCTGTTGTCGTGAATGGCCCTCGCCACCAGTTCTTTTCCGGTTCCGCTTTCCCCCGTGATGAGAATGCTGGTGCTGGTGGTGGACGCTTTTTTAATCATGTCGTAGACGGGGAGCATGACGGGGGAAGAACCGATGAGTCTTCCGAACTTTTGGCTGGTTTTCACCATTTCGTCGAGGTCTTGGCGTTCCTTGTCAAGGTTCTTGTGGGTTAAGGCGCTGTCCACCGTGGCTATGAGGTCCTCCACCTTGAAAGGCTTCGGCAGCAGGTCGTAGGCGCCGGCGTGCATGGCCTCGACCGCGGTTCCCTTGTCGGCGTAAGCGGAAATCAGGATGAAAGTCGTGTGCTTTCCCATTTTCCGCAGGGCCTGCAAGACCTCGAGCCCCGATTTTCCCGGCATGCGGATGTCGCTGATTATGAGGTCGAATCTGTTGGCGACGGCTTTGTCGAAGCCGATGTTCCCGTCCTCGGCCAGGGAAACCGAATGTCCCTGCTGCTGGAAAGTTATTTCCAACAATTCCCTGAGACTCAGGTCGTCTTCTATGATTAGAATGTCGCCCAACGGTCAACCTCGCGGAAACGGCGGCTCGTGACGTGACCCCGATTAAGTCATGTGTGGACATGTTAGCGTGAAATGAACGATTTGGCAAGTCAAAACGCCGTTTCGCCCCTTCTCAGACGTTGAAACGAAAATGAACGATGTCCCCGTCGGCCACGACGTAAGTCTTCCCCTCCAGACGGAAAAGACCCCTCTTTTTGGCCTCGGCGAATCCCCCGCAATCCTCGAAGTCCGCGAACGAAACCACCTCGGCCCTGATGAAGCCCTTTTTGATGTCCGAGTGGATTTTGCCCGCGGCGGCCAGGGCGTCCTCCCCCCGGGAGAGGGTCCAGGCCCGGCATTCGTCCTCCCCGACCGTGAAAAAGGAAATGAGGTCCGTCATGTCGAAAATCGTCTTGACCACCCGGGCCCCGGCCGGTTCCCCCAAGCCGTAATCGGCCAGGAATTCTTTCGCCTCCTCCGGCTCCAGACGGCCGATCTCGGCCTCCAGGTTTCCCCTGAGGTTCAAGCATCTCAAGGGGCCGGCGCTTTCGACCAGCGGGCCCCCCGAATCGGGACCGTTCGCGATGACCAGGGCGGGTTTGGCCGAAAAGAACCCGAAACCCCGCAAAAAGGGGGCTTCGACCACCCTCTTTTCGTTTTTGAGGGGGACGTCGTTCTCCAGCATGTCTTTCGCGAGGTTCAGGAGTTCGAGCTCGGCGGGGTCGTTTTTCTTCCCCCGCTTCTTTTCCTCCGCGAGTCTCTCCAGGCGCTTCTCGACGGTGACGTAGTCGGACACCAGAAACTCGGAAAAGATTTCCCGGGCTTCGGCGAGGGGGTTCGGGTCTTCCGAGCCGGGGAACGGGAAGTTTCTCGCGACGATCAGAAGAACGTCGCATTCCCTGACCTTGTCCAAAGAGAGTTTCAAGGCCTCTTTGGCGTTCTGGGCCTGGGGACGGACGGAAACGAGGTCCACCCTGGCGGGGGTGTGCTTTTTCGGCTTGAAAAGATCCGAGAGCCAATTCAGCCTCGGATCGTCCACCAAAGCCTCCCCGACCCTTTCCCGATTCAAACCGCTCTGCGCGGGGAGAGACGTGAGCGCGCGAAAGACGGTGTCCCTTCCGGAACCCGGAAAACCTATGATGCCTGCTTTCATAAAATGCCCGACGAGTGAGTATGGGTTGGGCGGTCGACGTTTTCGGGGCCGCCCGGGTGGAATCGGGGGCGCCAAGGGGGAATCGACCGCGTTGCGGAGCGGGCTTCGGCGAAGCCGGGTCCGGGAGCGCGGAAAGAGGAAGGGGCTTGCGCCCGGGAAACGGAGACGCTTCAGCCTTCTGAAAGAAAGCGCGCGAGCGAGTCCAAGGCCGCGACGACGGAAGACATGACGATTTCGCCGCGGATCCCGTCGAACAGATGTTTTTCGGTGAAGTGTCCCTTTTCGCCGGAAACGCTCACGTAAACCAAGCCCACCGGCTTCGTCGGGGTGCCTCCGTCGGGACCCGCGATCCCGGTCGTGGAGACCGAAAGATCGGACCCCGCCAACCTTCTCGCGTTTTCCGCCATCAGGAGGGAACACTCCGGGCTCACCGCGCCCCGGGTCTCGAGAATCGCGTCCGGGACCTCCAGAAAAACGTTTTTGGAACGATTCGAATAGGCGATGAATCCGGCGAGAAAAAATTTCGAGCTTCCCGGAATCGAGGTGAACGTCGCCGAAAGCAAACCGCCCGTGAGGCTCTCGGCCGCGGCGAGGGTGAGGCCCCTGTCAACGAGGATTTCCCGAAGCGCGCGGGCCTTTCGAAGAAGCTCCTCGTCCGGAAACGAGGGGGGGCGCGAGGAGGGCGGGAAGGGGGGCGATGAGGGGTCTGACATTGGCGTTTCGGTCGCGGTCGGGGGCCGCGGGGTCACTGTTTTCGGGGATTTCGTCCGTCGGGTTTTTTTCCGTTTCGGGTCTTTGATTCAAAACCCGGCGAACCGGAAAATCCGCTCGCCGGGTCGATTGAACGGCAAAAGAGGTTAAAGGGGAACTTCAGCCTTTGAGCAAGGCCCCGACGGGCTTGATGCCGTAAGCCCCGTCTTCGATGGCGGTGAGGACGGCTCCCCCGCCGGTGAAAAAGTAGTAGCTGTCGTCTTCCAGGGCTTGGAGATAGACGCCGGGGTTGAGGGTCTTCAACTCCTGGAGGGTGTCGCCGCCCCCGTAGAGTTTTTTCGCGCCCTTGTTTTTGGCCACCTCGGCGTAAAAACGTTGGCTGCCCTCGAAGAAATTGGGCGTGAAGCCCATGACGGCGTTTATGAAAACGGTCTTGGCGGAAGCGATGGCCTCCCCGAGTTTGGGGTCGTCGAAGGACTCGGGGGCAACGTCGAGGAAATAGCCGCGGGAATCCCCGGGCTTGAAGTCCTTGATCCGGGCGAGCTTGACCTTGGCGGGGTCGCGGCTCTCCAAAAGCTCGGACTCGACCAAGACGCCCGGCTCGAGTATTTTCCCCGCGTCCTTGTCCTTGGCGACCAGGTCTTTGGCGAGCTTGACGTCCTCGTCGTCCACGCCCTTAATCTTCACGTCGTACTTGGCGGCGAGGAAGGCGTTGTAAATGACCCCGCCCAGGAGGAGGCGGTCGGTCTTCTCGTAGAGCTTGAGAAGGGGTCCGATCTTGGTGTCGTACTTGGCGCCGGCCACCACGCCCAGGAAGGGCTTCTCGGGATTCAGGACCCTTTCGAGACCGATGAGTTCCTTCTGGAGCAGGAATCCCGCGACCGAGACGGGCACCTTGCCGACGATGTCGAAGGTGGAGGCGTGGGGCTGCCAGGAGCCGAAGGCGTCGTTCGCGAAGACGTCCGCGAACTTGGCGAAGAACTCGGCCAGGGCCTTGGTCTTGTCGTCCTTGGACTCCTCGCCCGCGAACCAGCGGGTGTTGGGGAGGTAAATCCCGCCAATCTCGCGCGCCTTGAGGGACTTCACGAGAGGCTCGAGCTTGGCGAAGTCCAAGTCCACTATCCCAAAATCGGGATCCGCGGGGAGTTCCGCGGCGACGAAGCCGCCCCGGATTTTGCGGTTCAGGTATTCGACTATGGGAAGCACGGAGGTGTCGGGGCCGGTTTTCACGCGTCCGGTCTTTTTGTCCCTGGTTCTCCCGACGTGGGTCATCAAAACGGGGAAACCGCCTTTGGAGGCGATGTGGTGAATTGTGCCGAAGGTGGAGTCGATGCGAAAGGGGTCTTTTATGACCCCCTTCTCCACCACGTTGTGGTCGACCCTCACGAGCACGACTTTGCCGTTGAGATCGGTGTTCTGAAGCAACGGAAGGCGGGGATCTAAAGTGCTCATTTGTCGTTCGGACCTCCTTGGAATGTCCTTGCCTCTTTCTCGAACGATTTCCTGACCTTTTTCGCGAACGAAAAGCGGCGTTGACGGATGGGACGGTGGTTATTCATCAAGACTCGAGTCGAATTTGACTCCGCACCAGGGACAGTATCTGAAATCCGTGCCGTTCAACTGTTCTCTGCAGTTTTCGCAGATGAGGATGAGCTCGGCCGCGCAATAGGGACAAAAAGTGAATCGTTTGAAGAGCTCGCGCTGCTCCGGCGACAAGGCGGCGATTTTTTCGCCGCATTCGTTGTCGTGGCAAACTTTCTCTATGGAGCTGATTTTAGGGGTGGTGTCCGTCATTGTGTCTCCGTTTTTTGGGATTCGCCCTTCGAAAAGTCGGGGCTTCACGACAAATATAAGCCCGCGTCCGCCGTTTGTCAAAGAGCCCGCGAAAAGAAACGGGAAAACGGGACAATCCGGGAAAACCGGCCCCTCGGGTCATTCGGGAACGACAAACCGCGAAAATAATCGAAAAATAGCGAAAAAGTGGTCGAAAAGTTGACAATATGGGTTATTATCCGCCAAGATTTCGCCAAATTAACCCCTTTGAAAGAGGTCGCCGCGCGAACGTCGCTTTCCGGGGACCCCGACGAGGGGACGTTCATGTTTTTCGAGGTCTTGAAAAGCGCCTCCCCCCGGATTTGACGACGACAAAACATTTTTTGAAAATGAAGGCGGTTCGGGTTTTGGAGGGAGTCCCCGCGCGATCCGGGCGCGTCGGAGCCCCGGTTTTTTCCTCGAAAATTTTTCGGTCCCGCGGCTTTGAGTCATTCGCCCGGGCGCCGGGGAGCGGACGGATCCGCGAGGGGACCCGCGAAAGCCGGTCTGGGAAGGAGTTTCGCCCTTTCGACGATGGCGGGAACCATGTGCTCCCACTCGACCGGCATCAGGTGCACCCCGGCCACTCCTTTCAGGGTTTTGAGTTCCTCTATCTGCTCGCAGGCAATGGTTATGCCCGTTTCGGCCTGTTTTTCTTTGGGAACGCCGGAAATCCTTTTGACGATTTCGTCGGGGACGATCACGCCCGGCACCTTGTTTTTCATGTGATTCGCCATGCCCGCCGACTTCAGGGGGGTTATGCCCGCCAGGAAAAAAGCCCGTTCGGCGAGTCCGAGGTCGACGGCTCTTTCCATGAACCTCTTGAAACGTTCCATGTCGAACAGGCATTGGCTCTGGAGGAAATCCGCGCCGGCGTCGATTTTCTTTTTGGCCCTCAGGACCCTGAAGGACTCCGGGTCGGCGAAGGGGTTGAAGGCCGCCCCTATGAAGAAACCCGGCCTTCCGTCGTCCCCGTCCAAATCGCGACCGGACAAAAGCTTTCCCTCGTCCCGCATCTTTTTGATGGTTCCTATGAGGGAGACGGAATCCAAATCGAAGACGTTTTTGGCCTCCGGGTGGTCCCCGAACTTCTGGTGGTCCCCGGTGAGGGCTATGACGTTTTTGATTCCCAGGGCGTGGGCTCCCAGGAGTTCGGACTGCATGGCTATGCGGTTCCTGTCCCTGCAAACCATCTGCATGTTCGCCTCCAAACCCCGTTTTTGGGCGATCAGGCAGGCGGCGAGCGAGGACATGCGCACCACGGCCGTCTGGTTGTCGGTGACGTTCACGGCGTCCACGTTTCCGACGAGATGTTCGGTCTTGCGGACGACGTCCTCCCGGGATCCGTTCCGCGGGGGACCGAGTTCCCCCGTGACGGCGAAGGCGCCAGACGCGAGGATTCGGGCCAAATTGCCCCCGAATCCGTTTTTCCCGGGGGATTTCGTCATTTGATCAGGTCTTCCCTCGCGATCTTCCTGGGGCCTCCGTCCCTGGAGGTTCTCCAATCCTTTCCGAGCCTCGGGTCCGAGAGCTCTTCCAGCCTGCCGTTCGATTCCATCTTGTCCACTATGAGCTGCCAGACGCACTCCGTTTCTTCCGACACCTCGCAGCGCCCGTTTTCCGAGCCCCCGCAAGGACCGTTCAAGAGACTTTTTGCGCAGCGGGAAATCGGGCACAGACCCCCGAACTCGTGGATCACGCAATTTCCGCAGGCTTGACAGTGTTCGCTCCAGATCCCGCTGGCCAGGGCCCCCCCGAGAAAAGAAGTGTTCAGGGCGGGAAAGATCCTCTCGTTCGGATAACGGCGGGAGAGGAATTGGGGGCCTATGGAACAGGCCATGGACAAGATGACGTCATGGCCTCTCCCCAGTTGTTCGCCGAAAGCTTCCGCGAATTCCGGATCGCACTGGCGTTCCATGGTGTGTTCGTCGACGTCCATGGGATTTCCCTCCCTTTGGGAGTTCAATCTCAAAAGGGAGGCCAGTATTTCGACCTCCTTGGTGCCCCCGGCGTTGCACACGGTGACGCAGCCCCGGCAACCGACGACCAAAACTTTTTTGGCCCCGGCGACGAAACCGGTGATTTCTTCCAAAGGTTTTCTTTCCGCCACGATCATGAACGATTCCGAAATTCGGGGGATTTTTCCGGGGATTGTCCCCGGCGTCGCCCGCGCGGGCGGGTTTCGACCCGTTCGCGTCGGGGGAACGGAAGAGCGGGATTCGAAAGATTATACATTCGCGGACGATTTTCTTCCAGTCCCGCGGGCGCCGGATGCGGGGCACTTTTCCCCGGAACGGAATCAAACGCCCGTTTCGGACGCGCCCCTTGACTCCCCGAGCCCCCGGGGCGCCGCCCCGACGGGCGAAAGCGCTCCGCGTCCTCCCGAAAAATCAAAAACGAAACGACCGGGCTTCGAGTCCGGCTCGCGAGCCCCGGGTTTCATCATACGACGGAAAGGGAAGTTCGCGCCTTGTCCCGGGCGACAAAGGCCCTCGTTTGACCGGGGATTTTTTTGACGCGCGGCGATTCGGGCGGAATTTTCACCGTTTTTTTCAAGCGGCCGCGTCGTCGTCAAAAGGCTGCCCGCCGCGCGCGTTTCCGGTTCTTGATTTTCGGGGCGATTTTTTCGGGGGAATCGGAAAACGGGGGGCGTCTCGGGAAATGACGGGTTCGCGGGAAGGCGGGGCGCGGGGAGAATGGGGGAGCTTCGAAAGAAGAGGGGAGCGCGGGGGCGGGGAAAAACGTTTCGGGGAAATGCTCTCAAGTCAAGTCAACTCAACTCAAGTCAAGCGTCCGCGGACGCGGGTCTTCCCGCGAAGCGAATCCCCGGCGGGGACGCGAGTCAGGCCGCGTTTTTCGAAATAATCGTCGCGTCCGGTCGCGAGACATGTTTTTCCAAAAACCGGGGGTTTTTTCACGCGGACGGAGATTGTCCCGTAAAATTCCCCGGCGCGCGTCCTTCTTCCCCGAGGGGCGCGCGTGTCCGAATCGCGGATCAGATCACGACCAGGGGTCTTCCCGTCGCGGGGTTGGTCATGATGTTCGCGTCGAGCCCGTAAACTTCCAGGATGTTTTCCCTCGTCAGGATCGAGGCGGGGTCTCCCTCCGCGACCACGCGGCCGTCGTTCATCAGATACAGACGGTCGCAAAACCCGGAGGCGAGATTCAGGTCGTGAAAAACCACCACCACCAGCTTGTCGACGGTCTTCAGAAAATCCAATATCAGGACCTGATGGTAAATGTCGAGATGGTTCGTGGGTTCGTCCAGAAGCATGACGGGCGTGTCCTGGACCATGGCCCTCGCGAGAAGCGTCAGCTGTCGTTCCCCCCCGGAGAGGGTTTGGACGTTTCTGTCCTTCAGATGCCATATCTTCAGTTTGGTCATCACCTCCCGGACGAAATTGTTTTCGTCGCGACTCAACCGTTCGAAGAGCTTTTTGTGAGGGTAACGCCCCATTTGAACAGTCTCCTCGACCGTCAGATCGATTTCCCCCTGGTGTTGGGGGACGACCGAGATTTCCGAGGCCAGCTCCCGCCGGCCGTAGGTTTTGAGGTCCCTCCCGTCCAGCGCGACGCGACCGCGGTCGGGCTCGAGGGCCTTGTGCAGGGTCCGGAGGAGGGTGCTCTTCCCGCTGCCGTTGGGGCCGATTATGCCGCAACGCCTTTTCTCCCCGGCGTCGAGGCTCAGGTTTTTCAAAATCTTTTTGGGTCCGAAGGAGACGTCGACTCCGCTCGCGAGGATGTTCACCGGCCCGTCCTCCATCTTCTCAAAAGGATCCAGACGAAAAAGGGCGAGCCGATGATCCCGGTTATGACCCCCAGGGGAATCTCCGAGGGGTGCGCCGAACGGGCGAGGAGATCCACCGACACCAAAAAGGAAGCCCCCGCGAGGAAAGACAGCGGCAACAGGTATATGTGGTTGCTCCCGAAGAAAAAACGCAAAACGTGGGGAATTATGATGCCCACGAAACCTATCATGCCGAAACAGGAGACGCACGAGGCCGTCATGAGGGCCACGACGCCGAGACTCAAGAGGCGAAAATTCCCCGGACTCAAACCCAGGGACCCCGCCTCGTCGTCGCCCAACATTATGAGATTCAGGTTTCGGGAACGGGAGCAAAAAAAGACGAGCCCCGGAACGTTTATCCAGAAGAGGAAAGGGAGTTGGTCCCAGGTCGCCGGGGCGAGACTCCCCATGAGCCAGAAGACCAGGTTTCTCAGAAGATTGGCGTCGAAACTGAGGTACACCAACAAACTCCCCAGGGAGGAGCACAGGGCGTTTATGGCGAGTCCGATCAAAATCATGAGGAGGGCGTTGGCCCGGGTGCCGAAGGAGATGAGCGAGATCAGGAGGGAACAGGCCATGGCCCCGGCGAAAGCGCTTCCCGAAAGGCCCAAAAGGCCCACCCTTCCCCCGAAGGTGAGGATGCAGAGAGTGGCGCCCAAGGTGGCCCCGGACGAAACGCCCATGAGATAGGGGTCGGCCATGGGGTTTCGGACCGCGGCCTGCATGACGGCCCCGCAAACGGCCAGGGAGCCCCCGGTCAGGGCGCCGGCGAAAAATCTCGGGAGACGCAGGTTCACGAGTATCTCCCGCCTCATCCCGGACCCCTCCCCCGCGAGGAGGGAAAGCAATTCGCGGACGGTGAAGTCCGTCACCCCGAAGCGCAGGCTCAGGACCAGGCTCAGGAACAAAACGGCCAACAGAATCGCGCCGGTCAGCGCGAACCTCGCGGCTTTCCCGGACGCCATTCAGAAAAGCTCCGGGTAAAGATGAGAGGCGAGGCGCTCGACCCCGTCCGGGATCCTGACCCCGGCGCAATGCGCCTCGGCCATGGGAAGGGGATAAACCCTCCCGTCCCTTACGGCCTTGAGGTTTTTCAAGACCGGGTGTTTTCTTAGTTCGTCCAGGTGAGCCGCCACCTCGGAATCGGTCTTGAGCATGTGGATCATCACGATGACCTCCGGGTCGTTCGTCGCGAGTCCTTCCGGGGAAAGGATGGCGCCCGAGGGGAGGGCGTTCCGGCCCCCGGCCATGGCGAGCATTTCGTCGGCCAAAGAGGATCCGCCGTAGGCCAGGAAGATGCCGTTGGGGAGATATTCCCCGATTATGACCGATTTTCGGGTTTCGATCGCGGAAACCTTTTCGCGAACCTTGTTAATCCTGGCGTCCGCTTGAGCCAGGAAAGCGTCCGCTCTGTCGGACACCCCGAAAATTTTTCCGATTTCGCCGATGTCCAGAACGAAATTGCGGATTCGTTGAGGACTCAGGACGGAGTTCCGGTTCACGAAGGTGCCGACCCCGAGGCCGTGCCAGTAAGCCACGTCGCCCAAGGCTTGCGGATTGAAGGCGCTGCCCCAGCCGTAAATGAAATCGGGCTCCAGACTCAAGGCCAGTTCCCGGGACGGATAGCGGTCAGAAATCACGGGCACGGAGTCGTAGGCTGTTTTCAGATCCGGGGCCACGGGATTGTCCTGCCAGGAGGAGCCGATCATGACGTTTTCGAGTCCGAGCCTCAGCAAAAGTTCGGTCGTCGAACCGTTGGTCGAAATCACCCTTTCGGGCGTCTTGTTCACGACGACCGCGACCTCCCCGCCCGAGGAATCGTAGTTCCGGTAGGAGAAAGCGCCCGCGAAGGCAAAGGTTGAGAAGAACGAAAGGATTATGAAAATAAACGCCGTTTTGTTTGTCATGGAAATGATTTCGCGTTTCGCGCGGATTCGCGCGAGTGATGACGGTTTTGTACGTTCGGGTCGGGGGAATCGGGATGCCCGGCCGAAAAGACGGCCGGGCGAGAAGACCGTAAAGACAAAAGGTTAAAATTTAAACGCATAGGAGAGGGTGGCGGTGAAAGGGTTTCCCAAATACGGGTAAAATATCATTCCGTCGGGGCCAAATCCGGCGCCAAACGCGGTGGGAATTTTCTTGTCGAAAATGTTATTGACGTAAAGATTGATTTGGTTGCTTTCGTTGATTTTCACGTAAGCCGAAAAATCCGCCACCCAAAAATCTTCAATGGTTTCCGGAGCGCCAGACCCGTCGAAGTAAGGGTTGCCGGCGAACGAGGTGTGACTTTCCCCCTGATAACGGGCGAAGAAACCGAGACCGGCGTCGGCTCCCAAGACCTTGTCCGCCCACCGCAAGCCGAATGAAGCGAACTCTTTCGGGAGAGGTCTGTAATCATCCGTTCCTTCCGTTTTGGACCACTGACGGGTGTAGGATCCGCTTAAAGTCAAGGTCGGGACAAGGTTGACGTTGGCCGTCAGGGTGTAACCGTTGACCTTGGTTTCGTCGTCGATGTTTTGCCAAGTGGAGGTGGAATCGAGGTCAAATTGGTTCGTCACGCTTTCGAAAAAATATGACGCTTCGGCGCTTATGAAGTCGTAATTCACGCCGATTCCGGCATTGACGAAAAAACTTTCCATGGGGTCGAGATTCGGATTTCCGTATTCAGGATAAAGGGGATCGGGATTGTGTGTGTAAAGTTGTCCCGCCGTGGGAAGGGTGAATGAGGTTCCGATCGACCCTCGAAAATACATCTTGTCATTCAAGAA
>JAITKT010000121.1 GCA_031278225.1 Deltaproteobacteria bacterium | reverse complement strand
AAAACCGTCGTAAATCGAACCGGGGGAAATTTTTTCCGATTTCGCGAGTTCCGTCATCATTTCCCCGGGCGCGCCGTCTTCGCGAACCGCGATTTCCCGCGCCCGTTCCGGGGTTTTTTCGGGGACGGAGACGGTGAGGGGGTCGGGGGCGTCATCATCGAGACCGCCGTCCCCCGCGGTCGGAGGGACCGCGGAAAACCCGTCGTAAACGCTCGTCCCGCGGTTTGGCGAAGGGCTCGTTCCGATTTCCGCTTCCGCGTTGGCCGCCGCGTTCGCCATCGAGTTCGGGACGACCGCGGCGGGATTCGCGGAGACTTTCGCGGCCGGATACGCGGAGGCGGTCGCGGCGGCGTCGGGGGCCGCGTCGTTCGCGCTTCCCTCGCGGCGGGGAGCTTCGCGGAGACGCGGGGTCGGCTTGGGAATTTCCGAGACGTTCGTTTCGACCGCCGCGGCCGTCGCGTCGGAGACACTCGGGACGCCGGTCGCGTTCGCGGCGCCGGTCGCGTCGGCGACTCCCCTCGAAACCCGGGCTTCCGGAGCCGTCGTTTTTTCGGCGGAAGCGGAAGAGGCTCGGTTCCCCGGGGCGGCGTTAGCGGGATTCGAGACGACGTTCCGGAAGCCGGGGTCCTTACGACGCTTGGAGGGAGCTATTCTCATCTTCCAGTTGGCGCCCATGATCTCGGGGTGTTCCTCCAGGGTCGCGGAGAGACCTTCTTGCCCGGCGACGTCCTCGATTATTTTGTCTGCAAGACCGAGGCCACCGGCCGCGGTCAGGGCCGCGGTGAAGGGTTTTTCCGCGATTTCGGTGAAGGTGTCGGAGCCGGCGGTTTTTTTCAGGGGTTTTTGGCGCATGCTCTTTATCATTTCCGCCATGAGGAGCCCCTCGTATTCTTTGGCCGAATCCCTGATCTTTTTGAGCTTCGCCACTTTTTGTTCTTCGGTCAGGTTTCCCCCGGAGATCGACCTCAGGTAACTCTTGGGGACCAGGGCCTTTCCCGCGCGGCGGGCGCCCGGGTCGGAGCCGTCTTTGGCGGCGGCGCCGCTTTTCCCGCCTCCGGTTCCGTCGACGTCCCCGGTCTTGAGGTTCACGCCCTTCCTCATGTCCTCCGCGTTGAAGACAAGGGGGGCGCTTCCTCCCTCTCTCTTGTTCCCCGCGGATTTCGGGGTGTTTTTGAGGGACCTCACGTCGGTGTTGTAGAGGCCCCTGTAGGCCTGGACGTCTCCCATCGAATCGAATCCTCTTCGGGCGCGGGGCCGGGACGGCCGCGCGGGGGTTTCAATATTTTCCGGTCGGCTTGGGCGGGCTTAAATCGTTTCCGGTTCCCCGGGCGGGCTTAAATTATTTCCAGCTCCCCGTGAAGGGCCCCGGCGGCCTTTATGGCCTGGAAGATCATGATGAGGTCCCTGGGGGTGACGCCTATGGCGTTCAGGGCCTTCACCACGTCGTTTATGTTCGTGGAACGTTCTATGAGAAGGACCTGGTCCGAACCTTCCTCGAGATTGATGTCCGTGTTGGGGGTGATGGCGGTCTGGCCCTGGCCGAAGGGACCCGGCTGGTTCACGTCGAAACCTTCCCTGATCTGCACCGAGAGGTTCCCGTGGGCCACGGCCACGGTGGAGAGCTTCACGTTTTCCCCCACCACCACGGTTCCGGTCCTCTCGTCTATGATGACCTTCCCCACGGCGTCGGGTTCCACGTCCAGGTTTTCGAGGTTCGCTACCATGACCGCCAGGTTGTCGCGGAAATTGGCGGGGACCGCGAGCTCCACGGTGGAGGCGTCAAGGGGTTTGGCCCCGGACCCGGGGAGGGCCGCGTTGATGGCCTCGGCGACCCTGGCCGCGGTCGTGAAGTCCGGTTGCCCCAGCTTCACCGACAGGGTGTCCTTCCCCTGCCAGCGTATGGGCACTTCCCTCTCCACCGTCGCCCCCTGGACTATCCTTCCCACGGTGGGATGGTTCTTCTGAACCGCGGCCGCGGCCCCCGTTATCTGGAAGCCCCCCACGGACAGGGGTCCCTGGGCCATGGCGTAGACCTGATTGTCCATGCCCTTCAGGGAAGTGATCAAAAGGGTTCCCCCCTGGAGGGAGGTGGCGTCCCCCAGGGACGAAACCAAAATGTCTATCTTGGTGCCCGGCTTCACGAAGGGCGGGAGGTCCGCGGTCACCATCACCGCCGCCACGTTCTTGACCTTCAGGGCCGAGGGCGCGACGGCTATGTCCATTCTTTTCAAGAGGTTCGAAAGGGACTGCCTCGTGAAACCCGTCTGGTCCTTGTCCCCGGTGCCGTTCAGGCCCACCACGAGACCGTAACCCAGGATCTGATTCACCCTCACCCCCTCGAAGGTGGCGAGTTCCTTGAGACGGATGGCGAAAGCGTCCGTCGCGGGAAGAAAGACCGCGATGATTGGGAAGAGGAGGAAGACGAGGAAGACCGGGAAAAGACCCGCGGGTCCCGCGCTCTTCTCGCGGCCCGTTCCCTCGGGGCGGGCCGGTTTTTTCGTGTTTTCGGAAGGCATCTTTACAATCCGTTCGCGCCGTTCGCGCGCGGCGCCGGTTTCGGGGGGACGAAAACCCTCAAACGTTCGAATACCCTTGGAATTTCCCGTCAGAAGGGCCAAACCTTGTCGATTGTTCTCGTGAGCCAGCCCTGGCGCTGTTTGTCGGTGATGTCGCCCCGACCCGTGTACTCTATCCTCGCGTCGGCCAGGTAGGTCGAAAGCACGGTGTTGTCGGTCGCGATGTCCGAGGGCCTTATGACCCCCTGGATGGTGATGTACTGTTTCTCGTTGTTCACGAGGATCTCCTGGGACCCCCTCACCACCAGATTGGTGTTGGGGAGGACCTGGATGATCCTCGCCGAGACCTTGGCGGTTATGGTTTCGTTTCTGCTCGTGGTCCCCGTCCCCGTGAACTGGTTCTGGGTCGAGGTTTCGACTCCCTGGATCTTCTTGGGGATCCCGAAGAGGGTGTCCACGGTCGCGTTCAGGGTGGAGTTCCTGCCCAGGGCGGTGTTGGCTTGTTTGTTGGCTCTCGAGCTTTCCACTATGTTTATGGTTATGATGTCCCCCACCCTCTGGGCCTTGAGGTCGGAGAAGAAATCGGGCCTCGTGTCGTCCGTGAAGAGGGATCCCTCCGTCTTGACCGCCGGCGGGGCGTAGGTCTGGACCGGGGGATTCATCAGGGCCCCCTCCTGGTTGTTCAGGGTGGAGGGGGTGCTGAGCTTGGGTCCGCAGCCGGAGATCAAAAAGACGATGACGGCGAAGACCGCCCACAACACCGCGAGTCTCGCGAAAAGCCCGTCGGGAACGACGCCCCGGGCGCCGGAAACATCGGAAACGTCGCCGTGATTATTCTTTTTCGATGGCATTGTTCGGCCTTTATCCTTTGTCGGTGTTCTCGACCGAAAACCGGGGGCCCCGAAAGCCTCGGATCCCTTGGTTTTCAAACCCCGCCGCCCGTCCGAAATCCTCTTCCCTTTCGAAAGGGGGAGTCTCCCCGAAGGGAAGGGACGGGCGTCGCGGTCGTCCGATGACCTTTCTGCAATCGACATGCCACTCTTTTCCCGATCCCCCGGACTCTCGAGCTTAAGCGGACAAGCCGCGAAAAGACAAACTCGAGGGGAAAAAAGTGCAGCTCGGGAGGGGCGGTCTGAGGGGACCGGGGATTGGCGGACGGGAAAAAGCCGCGCCCGCGAAAGAAGGAAGAAAACGGAAAAGCATAACCGGGGTTCCGGCGCCATGAAGAGTCGCGAAGAGTCATGAAGCGCGGTTCCGTTTTCAAAAGCATCGGGTCCCGGACGACCGAAACGCCCCCGAAAACCGGGGAGGGATTCGCGAATCGGGGTCAAAATCAAACGATTGACACAAAAAACGGAAAACCGGCGTCAATTTCGGAGGACAAAGCGCGCGGGCTTAACCGACAAACCGCGCCGGGTTTTCGCGACAAAGAATTCCGGGTTTTCCTCGGAAAAGGCCCGAGGTTTTCCCCGAAAACCCAAGCCGGGCTTTACGTCGAAAGGGCTGCGGGCGGTTCGAACACGAATTTTCCTTACGAATCGTTCGTCAAATGACCTCTGCCCCGTCGCGGGATTCGTTCGATTCGATCGATTCGTTCGATTCGTCCGTTTTCTTTTTGAATAACCCCAAGAGAAAATAAAACCAAGGTCATCGGTGAATTTGGAAAAAGTATCCGACGAATCGATAATCCTTTCCAATTTCGGAACTCAAAGCGGAGCGGCCAATCCCGACAAACCGGTCCGGGTTCGCAGGACAAAGGGTTTCGGGTATTTCTCCGAAAAAGGCGTGGGTTTTCCCGAAAACCCCGTCCGGTTTCATTTCCAAAAAAACTCCGGCGAAAACCGGGAAACGGATAGGCGTTTCCGGGCCAAAACCAAACCATTGATTTAACAAAGCTAAAACGCCGGGTGAACTTATCGCGTCAAAACGCCGCGGCCAATCCCGACAAATCGTTCCGGGTCCGCGCGACGAAAAGGTCCGGCTTTTCGCGGGGAATCGCCCGAGGGTACCCGAAAAACCAGGTCAGGTATTTGTTTTGAAAAAACGGGGGCGGTTTCGAATAAAATTTTCCGCGTCCGAGCGCTCGTTAAATGATCACGGGTCCGTGGGCCGATTCGTCGGTGCCGCCCGTTCGCGATTCAAAATAGAGGAGGGTAAAAGGAAAAACCTCAAGGTCCGGGGTATTTTTTAAAAATCTCACGAAATCACGACAATCACCTCGAATTTTTGAGGTCAAAAC
>JAITKT010000120.1 GCA_031278225.1 Deltaproteobacteria bacterium | reverse complement strand
GATCTACGAGCGCTACGACCAGAAGCTGGAAGAGCTGTCTCTCGTGAGAAGGTTGGGGGACGCCTTGAGGACGGCTCTTTCCGTCGAGACCCTGGCTTCCGCTCTCATGACCGCCGTGGCCCACGAGGTCCTGGTGGACAGGCTGGCCCTGCTCCTGAAGGACGCCGCGGGGGACGACTACGGGGAACTGAAACTCCGGGCCTCCTACAGGACCGACACGGAGGAATTCAAGTTCTTCCACGGGGACGAGGCCTCCCCCTGGAGTTTGGGGACCCTGGGCGTGGAGGAGGGGGACTTCCGCAAACTCATGACTTTGGCCCGCGCGGACGCCGCCGCGGACCCCCTGGGAAACCCCGGGGAACCCCCGAGGGCCCTGATTCTCGCCCCTTTTTTGGTGAGGCACAGGTTTCTGGGGGTGATGGTCCTCTCGAGACCGGAGTCCTTCCCCTTTTCCCCGGAAAACGAGCACATGCTCTCCATCATGGCCGACCAGGTGAGCGCGGCCCTGAACAACGTTCAGCTCTTCGACGACCTCTCCTCCGCGAACGCCAAGCTCATAGAATCCGAGAGGAGGGCGAGGGAGTCCTCGAGTTATCTGGAAAGGCTTTTGGAAACCGCGAACGACGCCATCTTCACCATAGACTCCTGGGGCCGCATAACCTATTCCAACAGAAAGGCCTCCCAATGGGGCTGGACCAAGGAATGGCTCCTGGGGAAGGATTTCAGGGGTTTTCTCGAGGACGACCCCGGGATCCGGGAGTGGAGGAAGGGATCCCCTCCCCCGGCGGACCGGATCTTCGAGGCCACGCTCCACAACTCCGAGGGCGAAAGAAGGGTGGTTTTGATATCCTCTTCCTCGGCCGGGGTGAGCGGGGGGGAGGGGAGCCCGAGCTGGATGCTCATGGTTTCGGATTTGACCGAGAGGAGGCAGTTGGAAAGGCAGCTCCTTCACTCGGAAAAACTGGCCTCCATAGGGATCTTGGCCGCCGGGGTCGCGCACGAGGTCGGAAACCCCCTCTCCACCATCTACGGTTACGCCCAGATCCTCGAGGGGGGAGTGGAAAACGACGGGGAGAGAAAGGAATACATAAGGGCCATTCTCGCCCAGACGGAAAGGATCCAGAAGATTTTAAAGGAGCTTCTGGACTACTCCCGACCCAGCAGGGGCCTTTCCGAGACCCTGGAACTCTCCGAGCACATCCCCGGGATCATATCCATGTTGAAGGCCCAGAGGATTCTCTCGAGGGTCGAGATAAAGTTCGGGGTGGAGGACCCGGAAAAGAGCCATCTCGTCACCATGGACCGGGACCATTTGACCCAGGTCCTGGTGATAATAGCCATGAACAGCGCCCAGGCCATGGGAAAGCAGAAGACCCCTCCCCCCACCTTTTCCATAACCCTTTCCAAAAACCCCGGTTCGGTCACCCTGCGCCTCGCCGACAACGGCCCCGGCATGAGTCCCGAGGTGAGGGGCAGGGTCTTCGACCCCTTCTTCACCACCAAGGGACCGGGGGAGGGCACCGGTCTCGGGCTCTCCATCTGCCAGAGGATCGTGGACAGCTACCGGGGCCGCATAGACCTCGAGACCGCCCCGGACGAGGGGGCCGTCTTTTCCATAAGCTTTCCCGAGGCCAAGGTCCGCGCCTGACCCTTTCCCCTTCCCCCGAAAGCCGATCCCGGGGCCGCGCGGTCCCCGCGGGGATCGCGCGGCCCCGGGGTCGAAACCGTCGAACCCGACCGAAAGAACCGAACCGAACGAACGCGCCGCCCCGGAACAGGATTGATTTCAAGCGACAGGTGGAGACTTTGCCCGAACCCCAGGCGAACATACTCATAGTGGACGACGAGGAACACATCAGGAAGATCATGTCCATCATGCTCTCCAAGAGGAACTACGCCTGCCACACGGCGGCCTCCGGGGAAGAGGCCCTGGGCCTTTTCAAAAAAGAGAGCTACGACGCGGTCTTCACGGACCTCAAAATGCCCGGGATGGACGGGCTCGAACTCCTCGCGAACCTCAAGGGACTCGACCCGGAGGTGGTGGTGATAGTGCTCACGGCCTTCGCCTCCATGGAAACCGCCATCCTCGCCATGAAGGCCGGGGCCTACGACTACATCTCCAAACCCTTCAACGAGGACGAGATTGCCATAGTCCTCGAAAAGGCCCTGGAGAGGGGGAGGCTCCTCGCCGAAAACAGACTCCTGAAGAAGAGGATAGGGGAGAGGCTGGATTCCCAGGTTTTTCTCGGGGAATCCAACGCCATGCGCAAGGTTTTCGACATGATCGCCAAGGTGGCCGACACCAAGGCCACGGTCCTCATAACCGGGGAATCGGGGACGGGAAAGGAGCTCGCCGCCAGAAGCATTCACCTGAACAGCCCGAGAAGAAACAAGCCCTTCGTCGCGGTGAACTGCGGGGCCATACCCGCGAATCTCATGGAGAGCGAGTTCTTCGGCCACATCAAGGGGGCCTTCACCGGGGCCGACAAGGCCAAGACGGGTCTCATAGCCGAGGCCGACGGGGGGACTCTCTTTCTGGACGAGGTGAGCGACCTGCCCCTCGAGATGCAGGTGAAGTTTTTGAGGGTGCTCCAGGAAGAGGAATACAGGAGGGTGGGGGAAAACTCCCCCAAAAAGGTGGACCTCCGGGTCCTCGCCGCCACCAACAAAAACCTCCCCCAGGAGGTCCAGGAGGGCCGTTTCCGGGAAGACCTCTACTACCGCCTGAACGTCATAAGACTTCAGATGCCCCCTTTGAGGGAAAGAAGGGAGGACATCCCCATGCTCGCCCTCCATTTCCTGAACGAGGCGGTGGAGAAACACAACCTCGGTCCCAAACGCCTTTCCCCGGCCGCCTTGAAGGTCCTGGCCCTCCAGACCTTCAACGGAAACGTCCGGGCCCTGAGAAACGTTCTGGTCCAGGCCGCGATCATGAAGGAGGGCGAACTCATCGGTCCCGACGACCTCTTCTTTCCCGGGGGAGAGGAAAACCCCTTCGTCCCGGGGGATTCCGACTCCGTCCCCGACGGCGACGACTCCCTGATTTTGAAGCTTCCCCGCGCCTGGACCGAACTCAAGGGCGCCCTGAGGTCCGTGACCGAGGAAACGGAAAAGGAAATAATAAGGAGGGCCTTGGCCCGCGCGGGGGGCAACCGGACCAAGACCGCCCTGATACTCGGGCTTTCCAGAAGGACCCTCATAACCAAGCTGAACCAATACGACATTCCGGCGAAACTCGCGAAAAAGTGAAGGAGCGGGGTCGCGGGCGTCCCGGGTCCCCCGAAAAGGCGCGGGGGCGCCAAGGGGGGAAAAGGTCCCTTTCCCCGAAGGCCGCGCCGACGCGCCGTTCCGGGGAAGGTCATGGAAATAATTTTTTTTTGTGGGATGATGTGACAACGTCGATTTTCGCCCGGACCCCGGGGCCGGGGCCCGGAAGATTCCGGACGATTCCGGAAGATGATCGGAAGCCATCCCGGCTTCCTCCGGCGTTCTTTCGAATTTCGGCGACCCGAAAGAGGGGGACGTTCACCCGAATGCGTCCAAAGGCACCCGACAGACACCAATGTTCCGAAACACCTACAGAAAAACGGCTCCCAAGGACCGCGGGGAAAAATTCACGACCATGGACTTTCGCCTGTCCGTTCTGGCGAGGGTCGTCGAGGTCCTGTATCTTTTCGCGCTGTGGTTTTTCCTGGCCGATCCCGCGGGGAAGGCCGTGACCGCGGCGATTCCCGGGATCCCGGGGGAAGTCGCGGTCGTCTTCGTTCTTCTCTTTGGTTTTTTCCTCGTCTCGGCCCCCGTGGCGATGATGAGGTCCGGACTCGAGGCCGGCTTCGGGATGGACCCCAGGCCCTTCGGGAAGAGATTTCTCTCTTTTTCGGGAAAGGCCCTTTTCTTCGCGCCTTTTCTGGCCCTGGGCACGGCCGCGGCGATTCTTTCCCTCCAAACCCTGGGGGCCCTTTCCTGGTCCCTTCTCTATCTCGCCCTCGTTTGGATGGGTCTTCTTTTGGCGACTCTCTTCTTCGAAAACAGGATCCCCTCCGCGGCCTTTCTCCGGGCCCCCAGGGGGGACGAGTTTCCCGTGGATTTCGACAGGTTCGTGTCCCTGTTTTCCCCTCTCCAGAACAAGTCGGTTCCCGTGAAAGACGTGCTTTTGAGTTCGGATTTCCACAAGGGTTTGGCGGCACCCTACGTGAGCGGCTCCAAACTCATCATCCCGGAGAGGTCCCTCGCCTCCTTTCCCCCGAACGCCCTCTTGGCGAGACTCGTGATGGCCATGCTCGGGCACATCTTCTCCTCCTCCGGGAGCCTCATAACCCTGAGATTCGTGTGTCTGGCCCTGGCCGTTCCCAACACCCTCATTCTTTTGAATTCCCTGGGGATCTTTTCCGGTTATCCCCTGATTAAGAACTCCCCCGAGTTCATCCCCCTCGTCTGGATGGGAGTCCTCTCCGCGGTTTGGTTTTCCGTCTTGTCCACCCGTTTCGTCAGAAGGTTTCTCCAGGGAAAACTCGCGGCCACGGCCGCGGCCTTCACCAAAGACCCGGGCGGCCTTTTGAAGTCCATAGACGTCATGGCCGAATACAACATGGACCCCACCGAGGAGCACGCGGTGAGGGATTTCTTCAGAAACCGCCCCAGCACCCGCTACCAGCTCCGGGCCATCGGCGACACCTTGAGGGACATAATCGCGGGAGAGGCGGGGAAAAAGGCCGCGAGGGACAAGACCTCCGACCCCTTTCTGGACCCCCGCTGGAGAACCGGCGCCCCGGACGGGGACGCGGGCGGCGGAGCGGGCGGAGCGGGTGACGGGGACGGCGGAAAGACCCTGAACTGAACCTCTTCCTCGCGTTCCCGGCGCCCGAGGGCGCGAGGACGGAAGAAAATCGGGCAGCCCGGGGCCGATTTCGGACTCCCCGGGAGGAAAAAGACCCCCTCGGGCGGGTTCCCCCGCCGGGCCCCCGGAGGTCCGCCCGGGAAAGAAAAAAACGCGCCCCGCGACCTTCGCCCGGGCGATCGCGGGCTCCGGTTTTTCGCCGCGATTCCGGGGGGCGATTCCGATCTCTCCCCGTCGTTTCGAGGTCCCGGGCGCTTTCCCAATCGAGTCGATTCCGACCGGGAAATCGAAACGTTTTCCGGCCGCGAGAGAGCCCCGTTTTCGCCCTCGAAAGAGCGTTTTCGTCGAAACGAAGCCGGTTTTCGGGACATTCGCGCGAGTTTCGAATGGCGCGTTCGGCGCGAAATTTCGGGCGACGATTCGAAACGCGGACACATTAAAAAAGTTCTTTCGTTTTTTTGGCGAAAGCCCTTTCGAAGCGCGGGATTTCGCGGCCGTTCGCGAGATTCCCGCCGGGTTCGCGGGGGCTTTTCGTCGGTTTTTCGCGGGGGGGGATTCCGTCCGAAATTCGAGAATTTCCCCGGGGGTTCATTCCGAATTCGCGAATTTCCCCGGGGGTCTTTACGAAAGTCGCGACTTTTGGCGGGGGGTTCCTCCCCGCCCGCGTCCGGTTCCTCTCTTGGTTTTCGCCGCGTTGGCGCGGGTTTTGGCGGGATTCTCCCTCGCGAATCCCCCCGAAAAACGTCCGATCTTTCCGGGGGTCATGATTTGGATCTTGACAAAGGGGGATCGACTGTGCGAACATGGCTCCATGGCAACGGGAATCATTCCTCCCGAGCGCGCCACCCCGACGGGGCGGGCGATCGGGCTTTTCAAAGGCATAATCCCCCCGAGCCCTTCCCGAACCCGGCGGTTTTCGCTCCCCCGGGAGCGTTTTTTCCGCCGCGGCGCGAAAATCGGTTTTTCGGCTCCCCCCCGAACGGGGACCGACCCCCGAGATTTCCCCCCGTCAGGGTTCCCCCCAACATCTTCAAAGTAACGCCGGATAAGCTCACCGCCTCAGTATTCGTCAAATAATCAGACAATACCCATCCGCCGCGTAATCGTCGCGTCACCCCCTTGCCCCCCGAACGTCGGGACGGTGCCCGAGACCGTCATCCGCGTCGCGGGCCCGCATCCCCGCCCCCGCCGGGGGCCCTTCCCGTTTCCCCCGATCCCGAACGCAATCCGGTCGCGTGTCCAATCGCTCCTCTTTGGCCACCCCGGGGCAGAGTCCCTCAAAAGAATGTTCGTTAATTAAATGTGATGAAAATTTTATTTTTCCCGGGTCCGAAATAATCTAAACGCCCGGAAAACGCGGCTCCCGAAACCGCGACCGATTGTTCGCGAATCCTTGCCCCGCTTGGACGTTCCGAGGATCGCCGGGTCTTTCCGACCCGCCCCGCGAACCCGCGAAAACGCGAAAAAAACCGAAATTCTCGTTTTTTTAATGTTTTTTTCGTTTTTCGCCCCGCCCGCCACCCTTGACAAGCGTTTTCGAAAGGGGTAATTTTAAGAACGTCTCATAATATCCACTGTTTTCGGCATTTCGGGATCGTTGGCGCGCCCCCGCCCGGATCTTCCGGGGGGGAGAAACGCGGCCTTTTCGTTCCCCCTCTTACCCTTAACCTCTCCCTCCAATTCACCCAAACAAACTAACAATTGTGATTCGCGGTTCGTTTTCGATTGGCGTCCCTTGGCCTTCCGGGGGCGCCCGCCCCGCTTCAAATCATTCAAAACCGACGGAGGACGCTTGACATCAAAAAGCGTCACATGTGAGACATGACAAAAGCCCGCGTCAAAGAGCCTTCCCTGACCGACAAAATGGATCTCTCCGAACTCAAGCAGATGAAGATCTCGGAACTGAACGCCCTCGCCAAGGAACTGAAGATCGAAAACGCCACCTCCATGAGGAAGCAGGAGCTCATTTTCGCCCTCCTGCAATCCCACACGGAACTGAACGGAATGATCTTCGGCAGCGGCGTTCTGGAAACCCTGCCCGACGGCTTCGGTTTCCTCCGCGCCCCGGAATCCAACTACCTGCCCGGCCCGGACGACATATACGTGTCCCCGAGCCAGATTCGCCGCTTCAACCTGCGCACCGGGGACACCGTCAGCGGACAGATCCGGCCGCCCAAGGAAACGGAGCGCTACTACGCTCTCCTGAAGGTGGAGAGTTGCAATTTCGAAGACCCGGAGGAGGTCGCGCGGGACAAGATCCTGTTCGACAACCTCACGCCCCTGTACCCCGACGAGCGCATCAAACTGGAGACGGAAACCAAGAATTTCTCCATGCGCATCATGGACATGATGACCCCGATAGGAAAGGGCCAGAGGGGACTCATAGTCTCCCCCCCCAGGACGGGAAAGACCATTCTCCTTCAGAACATCGCGAACTCGATAACCAGGAACCACCCCGACGTCACCCTCATAATGCTTCTCATAGACGAGAGGCCCGAGGAGGTCACGGACATGCAGAGGTCCGTTTCGGGCGAGGTGATAAGCTCGACCTTCGACGAGCCCGCCACCCGCCACGTCCAGGTGGCCGACATGGTGATCGAGAAGGCCAAGAGGCTGGTGGAGCACAAGAAGGACGTGGTCATCCTCCTGGACTCCATAACGCGCCTTTCCCGCGCCTACAACACGGTCGTCCCCCCGTCGGGCAAGATTCTTTCCGGCGGCGTGGACTCCAACGCCCTCCACAGGCCCAAGAGGTTCTTCGGGGCGGCCAGGAACGTGGAAGAGGGGGGTTCCCTCACGATAATAGCCACGGCCCTGATTGACACGGGAAGCCGCATGGACGAGGTCATCTTCGAGGAGTTCAAGGGAACGGGAAACATGGAAATCCACCTCGACCGCAAACTCAGCGACAAGAGGGTGTTCCCGGCCATGGACATCAACAGGAGCGGCACCAGGAAGGAAGATCTCCTGCTCTCCGACAAGGAGATGAACCGCATCTGGATACTCCGGAAACTCCTGAGCCCCCTGAGCCCCGTGGACAGCATGGAGTTCCTCCTGGACAAGATGCGCGGTTCCAAGACCAACGAAGAGTTCCTGAACTCCATGAGTCACTGATGAGTCACTGACGAACCACCGACACACCGTCGGCGAATCCCGGGGAACGTCCGCGCTCCCCGGGTTTTCCCGACGACCGGAAGGGACCCCTTTCGTCGGCCGGTTTTCGCCGCGGAAGGGGTTCGTCCTTTTCGGGACTTTGCGTCCCGTCCCCGTCGGTTCGTCCCGTTTCGTTTCGCCCCTTTTCGAACAAGGGTTCGTCGGCGGGCGTTCCCGCGCCACCCGTGATTTTTCGGACGGGCCCGGGGAAAAAACGGCGACAAACGCGAAGATGTTCCCATGCGTACGTGCGAACTTTCGTTAGTCAATGGGGAACGACGCGTCCCGGAACCGTTTCGCGGATTTTGAAAATTTCGTGATTTTTTAAAAAATCCCGGGGTTTTCTCCGATTTTCCCGCGGATTTTCGACCCGGTCCCGGAGTCTCCGTCGCGAGGGGATTTCACGAACGCGCGTTCGCGAAACTAACGTTCCCGCGTCTTCTCCCGAAGCGGCGGGCGCGGCCGTCCCGAAAGCGCCCTCGGAACAATCCGGTTTTTTCGAAAATCCCGGCCGTTTTTCAAAAAAACACATTTTTCGCGTTTTCCCCGTCGGGGTCGCGTTTCTTGATTCCCCGCGTTCCGCCCGGTCGCCGGGCCGTGATATCGTTTTGGCCCGCGAGGGGGGACTCTCGGTCCCCCGGTTTTCGGGTCGGGGATTCCCGCCGCGGCGGGTTCCGATCCTCGGCCGTTTTCCCCCCGGAACCCCGCGGAATCGGGGTTTTGTCCGTCAAAATCCCCGAAAAAAGCGAAAAACGCGGGCGGGAATACCGTTTCCGGCGCCGTCCGACCCCTTTCGGGGGTTTTTCGCCCGCGAGGACGACCCCGTCGCGACCTTCGGAACCCTTCGGACTTTCCCCCCGTTTTCCCTCCGCCGGGGGGAGCCGCCCCGACCATTCCCGGTCCTTCGCGGGGGCGGGCGGAGGCGGTCGCGGGGATCTCGTTTTGACCCTTGGAAAGGCGTTTCCGACGGGTCCGGGGGTTTTTCCCGGGCCCGCGTCAAAGGTCCCGCTACGGGTTCAATTGCTTCGAGTTTTATGAGATAATGAGTTAAGGACCATGCGAAGCCCCGGACGAGAAAGAAAAAACCCTCGGATCTTCGGATTTCGGCGTCGGACACCGCCGCCCGCGCCGTTTTCCCCGCCCTTTCGCGCTCTCGCGGTCCCCTTCGATACAGTGTTTCACCCGACGAATCCGCCCCGGGAACCGGCCCGCGCGAGGCCGCGGAAGATCCCCCGGGCCGCGTTTCGCCGCGACATCCCCCGACGGGACCCCGAAAAGGGATTCCCGTCGAAAAGAAAAGTCTAGTGTCACAGTCTCCCAAAGTCCCATTCGCGGAGTCCCTGGAAAACTCGATCGACGCCTCGGTGGTCCGTCGTCTTCCGGATATCGGAAGGCTCGTCTCCCTCCCCCAGACGACTTTCACCCTTTTGAGTCTTCTCATGGACGAAAAGACGGTCCCGAGGGACCTCGAGAGGGTCCTGGCCCAGGACCCCGCCCTGGCCGCCAAGGTCATAAGCCTTTCCAATTCCGCCTTCTACGCCCTGGAGAGTCCGGTTTCCACCCTCGACAGGGCCATCTCGGTCATAGGCTTCAAGGAACTGGAGTTCATGGCCATGGGTTTGGGCCTGTCCGAGACCTTCGATCTGAGCCAGGTCCCCCGGGGTTTCGACGGGGAGGCCCTGTGGCTCCATTCCCTGGCCGTCAGCTGGATCGCGAGGGAACTCGCGGTTTTGACCAAGGCGGCGGTCCCCAGCGAGGCCATGATAACCGGTCTTCTTCACGAACTCGGGATAATCATCCTCGTCTCCAAGTTTCCCCAGCAGTTCCAGCAGCTCCTGGAACTGGTGGACGCCGGCATGTCCTTTTCCGAGGCCGAAGGGGCCCTGGGACTCAAGCACAACGTCATAGGTTATTTGCTCGCCAGAAACTGGAACCTCCCGGAGGTCTTCCAGGAGGGCATCCTTTACCACCACAAACCCGAACTCTGCCCCAAAAACAAAAAGGCGGCGGCCATCATCTGCCTCGCCGACAACCTCGCCCACAAGGCGGGTTATTCGGTGAGCATAGAGGTCTTCGACCTGGACCTCCCTTTCATCCTGAGTCTCGTGGACCTCAAGGTGGACGCGCTCCAGAGCTTCGTCAAGGAACTCATGGTCACGATGCCCCAGGTCCAGCCCCTCTGGCTTCAGATGATGAAGACCGGCGGCAAGAAAGACGCCGGCGGGAAAAACCGTTTCGCCTCCCTCATGCCCCCCCGGGAACTCAACACCTCCCCCAAAAGTTGAAAACAAATGGATTTCAAAGACATCTTCCGGGAAATCCAAAAGATACTGGAAAGCGGCCGCGCGACGCCTCCCGACCCCCTCCACGGCTCGGCCTCGAGACGTCAAATCATCGAGTTCGAATCCGACTTTCCCGACCATGACCCGGACCCCTTCGACGAATTCCCCGAGCCCCCCCCGCCCAAACCCCGGGCGGCCGCGGATCCCTTCGGGACCGGGTGGGATTCGGACCTCGCCGTCCCGCCCCCGAAGGCAGGAATCCCCTCCCCGAGCGAGCTCTACGACGAGGATTGGATGAACGACGAAGACCACGACGACCCCGGGGACCGGCCTTCCCCCGTCGCCGCGGCCCCCGCTCCCGCCCCGCCCGCCGCCGCGCCTCCGTCCCCGCCTCCCGAGGAGCGCCCGAAACCGTCATGGCCCGAACGGACCCCGACCCACATCCTGGTCACGGGTCCCGGCTTCGAGCGGTACCGGGTCGAGATTCCCAACGGGAAAAACCCCGCCGCGGCGCTTCTGGCGAGCAGAGCGCGGCAACGCGATCTTCGGAACCGGCGGGAGCGCGATAATCGCGACGTCCCCGCCGGCGCTCCTCCCGTCCCGCCTCCCGCCGCGGCGCCGGCCGTCGCCCCCCCGAACGTCTTCGACGACCCCGGCGGGCCCCCCGACTATTCCGACCCCCCGAAAAAAGACCCCGGGAAAACGGAGTCCGCCCCGATAATCCCCGAAAGCGGAAACAATACCGAG
>JAITKT010000119.1 GCA_031278225.1 Deltaproteobacteria bacterium | reverse complement strand
CCCGAAAAGGCCCCCGGCGAAAAAGCCGCGGGGAAAAACCGGGGGGGGGAAGCCAAACGCGCCCGCGTTCGCGCGCGGCCCCGACATCCGGAAAGAAGACCCCGAAATAATCCCCGAAGCCCGCCACCCTCCTTCGAACCCGCCGACGAAACCCGATCCCCCGGCCACTTGTCTCATGACCCCCGAAACGGACGACGAGGGGCTTTCGGTCAACCGCGAAAGACGCTCTTTGATTCCCGACGCCGTCGCGAAAGACCTCCGCCCGCAATCGGACTCCCCGGCTTCGCGAGCTTTTTGGCGCGGCCGTTCGGACCGGGCGCGTCCCCGTCCGACAACGACGCGGGATTCGCCTCTCCGTTTTCCTCCGACAAGGTTTTCATGAGGTTCGTCCGCCTCGCGGCGGGACGATCCCCTCCGTCCCGCTTCCCCGACAAACCCCGCGAACCCCGCGCGCGCGACCTTCTCGCCCCGTTCGCGCTCCTTTGTCTTTCGAACGCCCGAACCCGAACGACCGAAGGCCCGGGTCAACCGCGACGGTCAAAGGCCCGAACGCGACGAAAAGCGGTCCGAAACGCGCGGGGACCGCTTTTCGTGTTAAACTCCCGAAAGCCGGGGAGATTCGCGGGGAACGCCAAATTCAATCCGCGAGAAAAACCCGAAACGATCCGCGAGGCAAACCCGGGGCGATCCCCGAGACAATCCCAAGGCGCGCCGCGAGGAAAACCCGAATCGATCCGCGAGGAAAACCCCCCCGGCGATTCCCGAAAAAAAACCAAGGGGGCTCCGGGCCCCGTTCCGGACTCGCCGCGAAGGACCCTGACGCGCGTCATGAAAAGAATAACGGACTTCATTTTCGAAGGCCTCTTCCTCAAGAAAACCCCGAGGTCGGGTTTCGCTTTTTTGGGCAGGGGACGGGAATCGGTGGCCGAGCACAGCTTCGGCGCCACCTTCATAGCCTACGTCCTGGGACAACTCGCGAGACTCGGGGGAAAAGAGGTGGACCTCGAAAAGCTTCTGACCTTAACCCTCTTCCACGACCTCGCCGAGGCGAGGACCGGGGACCTGAACTACGTGAATAAGCGCTATCTAGTGAACAGGGAGGACCTCGCGACCAACGACGCCCTGGATTCCCTTCCCTTCCGGGACGCGCTCCTCTCGCTCAGGGAAGAATGGATCGAAAACAAGACCCTCGAGGCGAGGCTCTCGAGGGACGCCGACCAGCTGGACATGCTGGTCGAACTCAAAAAACACGAGGCCGAGGGCTCCCCGAGCGCCGGGGAATGGATCGAATACTGCCGCCTCCGTCTGAAAACCGACGTCGGGCTCAAGGTTTTGGAATCCATCCTCGAATCCCGCCCCGACGACTGGTGGTTCGCGAAAAAAGAAGAATATTGGGTGGACCCCAAGGGACCCGAGCCTCCCCGGGAGACGGCCCCGGACGGCGCCCCTTCCGCCACGGGAAAACCCGCCCCCGCGACGCAATCCGCCGCCGAAAAACCCGGGAGCGGCGACCCGGACAAAGGCGGAAACTGAGTCCCCCCGCTCCCCCTCGCGCGACTCCGAAAAACCCCGGCCCCGAAACGACCGGGGACGCGAAAACAAGCCCGCAAAGGGACCGGAAAAGCCCGAACATCGGCATTATCGCCAAAAATAAGACCCCCGCCCCTTTGGCCCCGCCTCCCCGAAAAACCGTTTTCCCGTTTTTTTTCCCAAGGGACGCCAATGACGTTAAGAGCTCTTTCGGACGAAAACCCCAACCCGCTCGCCCGGGGAAAACGGGAGATCCCCGTCTTTCTCCTCTTGGCCGCGGTTTCGCATTGGGCCTTCTTTTTCGTCTGGGGAACATTGGACGTCTCCCCCTTTTCCCTTCCCGCCTCAAACTTCGGGGACAACCTCATTCCCGTGGAACTGGTCCTGGAACTGAGCGCCCCCCCGGAAGGGGAAGGCCTCCCGGATCCCGGGGACTCCCCCCTCCTTTCCGCCGCGACCGACCTCGCGAGCCTCCTCCCCCTTCCGCCCCCCGTCCCGGAGGACGCGGAAAAGACCCCGGATCCCGGGGCCGCGGACCCGGCGCCCCTCGCGATGACGGGCGAAACGGGACCGATCTCCCCGCCCCTCGTCGGGACGGAGCCCCTCATGCCCGACCTCGACCCGCCCCGCAGCTTCCCCCTGTCCCCGGGGACCGGTCCCGACAACACCGTGAACCTCGAGGAAACCGCCCCCTCGGTCAAGTCCTACGACATAACCATAAGAACGGCCGTGGCGAGACACTGGATCCTGCCCCCGGAAGCCGGAAACAACTTCGTTCCCGCGAGATTCACGGCCTCCATGACCCTCGACCCCTCGGGCCGCGTCATCCTCATCATGGTGGAGTCGAGCTCCGGAAACCCCATCCTCGACCACGCCGCCATGGAGGCCCTGAGGGGAGCCGCCCCTTACGAACCCTTCCCCGAAAACCTCGCCCACCTGGACCGGATGACCTTCACCATGCATTTCGACTACAAGGCCGTGAGGAAAAAGAACCTCCCGGAGAGGTGAGGCGGGGTTGCCTTTCCGAATCCTCGCCCCCGTCGTCGACCGCCAAACGTCGCCCCGAAACCTTCCCGAAAGATCCCCCGCGGGGGGTGTGGAGGGGGGCGCTTCACCCCCCTCCCCACCCCCGCGGGGGCCCCGGAGCCCTCCCGAGCGCCAAAGTTTCGCCCCCGGCGACAATTGACGTATAATGTTCTTTTCGTCGAT
>JAITKT010000074.1 GCA_031278225.1 Deltaproteobacteria bacterium | reverse complement strand
CCCGAAAATCCGTCGGGGAACCCCCGGGTGGCCCGAAGGATCCCCGGGGAATACTTCTCGCCCGAATGACCGGACGGAACCCGACGCCGTTGCCGGCGCTGCGCGGGACGCGAATCCCCCCGGCCCCGGGGATCCGGGCGAACGGGTCCCGGCCCAGGGCGCGCGGCGCGAGCGCGCGAAAGGGGTTTTCCGGGGGGAAAACCCGCCCGACAATGTCAATCGGCACCAAAAAACGAGGGAGTTACGAGTTTTTTTATGCCATGTTTTTATTAAAACGATGATTTTTATATTTTAAAACCAAAATCCAAGCGGGCGATCGACCCTTCCGGCCTCGTTCGGCCCTTTCGCCGGCGGGAGAACGCGGGCGTTTCCCGGGCCCGAGAACGCCCGTTGGCCCGGGAGCGAAAACGAAGGGCGCCAAAGGTCCGAAATTCATGAATTTTCCCTCGCGGACGAAACCTCAGACCCTGACCCTCACCGCCTTGGCGTGGCACTCGAGGCCCTCGGCCGCGGCCAGGGTCTCCGCGGTCGGGGCCAGTCCGGCCAAACCCTCCCGGGTAAGCTTCTGGAAGGTTATCTTTTTCAGGAAGGTGTCGACCGACAGGCCCGAGAAGGCCCTCGCCGCCCCCCCGGTGGGAAGCACGTGGTTGGTGCCGGTCGCGTAGTCCCCCGCGGGAATGGGGGTGGAAAGACCCAAAAAGACGGACCCCGCGTTTTCCACCATGCTCAGGCAAGACAGGGGATCCTCCACGGCCAGCTCCAGATGCTCCGGGGCGTAGGCGTTGGAAAACGCGAAGGCGGACTTCAAATCTTTCGCGACGAGAACCGCGGCCCCGCGTGAAGACTCCTCCACAATCTCCCTTCTTTTCAGGGAGGGAACGGCTCCGCGGACGATGGCCAGGACCTCCCCGGCCTCTTTCGCGTCGGTCGTGACGAGTACCGCGGCCGCCTGGGGGTCATGCTCCAGTTGGGCCAAAAAATCCCAGGCGAGAAGAACGGGATCGTTCTTGCCGTCGGAGATGACGAACCCCTCAGAAGGCCCCGCGGGGGAATCGATGTCCACTTCCCCGTAAACGGCGAGCTTGGCCGCGGTCACCCAGGAACTCCCGGGCCCGACGACCTTGTCGACTTTCGGGACCCCCGCGAGTCCGTACGCCATGGCCCCCACGGCCCAGGCTCCCCCGAGTTTGAAAAACCCGTCCGCCCCGGCTATTTTCGCGGCGACGAGCGTCCCCGCGTTTATTTCCAAATTTTCCCCCGGCGGGGAACAGCAGACCACCTTTCCCACTCCCGCGACCTTGGCGGGGATTACGGTCATGAGGGCGCTGGAGGGGTAGGAGGCCCTCCCCCCGGGGACGTAAACCCCCGCCGCGGCGACGGGTCTCGTCATTCTGCCCGCCATGACCCCCGGGGACACTTCCGTGAACCAGAGCGGTCTTTCCAGCTGAATACGGTGAAAGGTTTCGATGTTTTTCGCGGCCGCCCCGAGCGCCTTCACGAAGTCCGGATCCGACCGCGAGAAAGCCCTTTCGAATTCGTCTTCCCCGACTTTCAAGTCGCCGATCTTGAAGTCCCCTTTCAAATGCCCGTATTCTCTCGTCATTTCCTTTTCGGGGTCCGCCCTCAAGGCTTTCAGGATCCTTCCCGTGGCCTCGGCGATTTCCGCGAGGACCGGCGCGCTCCTGTCGAGAATCTCTTTCCTTCTTTCGGGACTCAGTTCTTCCAGGATTTCCGTCTTAATCATTTTATCGTTCAAACCTTCCCGGCGGTTCGTCCGGACCCCGGCGTTTTTTCCCGCGCGTCGAAACGCGATTTTCCCTCTTCGTTTCCCCCGCGGACGGGGAAAATCTTAATCAAAAAGGGAAGGAAAATCAAACCACTTTGAAAATCGCCGTTTCCCGCTGAAATTCCCCCGCGAAAACGGCCCCGGCGAAAATGTCCCCCGCGAATCCCCTTCGCGCCCGCGGGCGAAAAGATTTCCCCCGGAAAACCGGGAAAAAACCGCGGCGCGAAATCTCCCCTCGCGAGGTGCCCCCGACGTCCGGAAAGATTTTCGAAATGTCGCCCGAAAAACGATCTTTATCATCGTTTTATGAACGCGAGCCCCTTTTCGCCCCGCGTCCCCCGGGGGATTTTCGGCGTTCCAGGCTCCGATTTCGCGCGGCCCTTTTTTTTCCCGGGGCGCCCGGCTTCCCGCGCCTCCGGGATTCCCCGAGAATCTCAACCGCGAAACGCTCTTTGTCATGATTATACGCGCGCGAACCCGATTCGCTCCCGCGACCGTCCTTCGTTTCCGGACCTTTTCGGCGTTCCCCTCGGGGGAAACCAACGCGAAAAGCGCCCGGGTTCGGGGAGCTTCCCGAAGAGCCGCGGGCCCGGCGGTTTTCCGGGGGGAGAAATTCCCGAAAACCCTCGCGAGGGATCGCGGGTGGCGGGAAAGCCCCCCGGGGAACCGGCGAAGGAAAAAGCGTTTTTGCACTTTCCCCGTTTATGACTTATAATCTTAATCGCCGCGACCGAGGCGCGCGAGACCCGAAAAAACGCGCGGCCGAAGCGGCCCCGGACGGTCAGAAGAAGAAAAAAAACCCTGACGCGCGGCGCGGACGACAACGACGCCGGGCGTCGCCAGGCGGACTCACTTTCGGTCGGGGTTACCGGCATCGCAATCATCCCAAACAAGGAGCGTTTCATGACAGACGATCGCAAGTATCAGTTCAGTTGGGACCTCATCGGCGACCTCGACACCGCGAGACCCAACCTGGGGCCCAAACTCCGCCTGGAAGCCTACAGGCTCCTGCAGTTCACCTTAAGGGACGTTTTGGAACAGCGCTACGGAACGGAAGAGGTCGACACCATCTTCTACCAGGCCGGCGCGTTGGCCGGAAAGCACTTTTACGAAAACGCCCTGGACCACCCGCCCTCCGACATAAACGACCTCGTGAAGCAGCTCCAGAGCTCCCTCGTGGACATCGGCATCGGAATTTTCAAGGTCGAGAAGATTAACATGGAAACCCTCGAATGCGTCATGACCGTGGCCGAGGACCTGGACTGCTCCGGACTCCCGGAGCTGGGGTACGGGGTCTGCGTCTACGACGAGGGTTTCATTTCGGGAATACTGGAGTCCTTCACCGGCCGCGAATTCAACGTCAAAGAAATCGACTGCTGGTGTTCCGCGGACAGAACCTGCAGGTTCGAGGCGAAACCCAAGCCTCTTTCCTGAGCCCTTTTTCGGGTTTAATCCCGGACCTTTCCGAAAGTCTCGAAGGTGACCTTCGGAAAGGTCCGGGAACCCCCGCCTCGTCGGGCGGTTCGCGGACCCCGGCGTCTTTCCCCCCCCGTCTTCCGCCCGGATTTCGGGCCCTAGTCTTTTTTCGCGGTTTTCCCCCGAACGGGAGGGGGCGACCGTTTTCACTCGCGAATTTCGGATTTTTTCAAACGGCGGTTTTTCACGCGGGGCGCGAAGTGGCCGACGAACAACCCAAAAAAAACAAATTGAGGACATTCACGAGGGCGGAGGCGGAAGCCATGTTCAAGTTCCTCGAGAAGGTCATCATGGAGCCCAAGACCCCGGTCTTGCCCCCGGAGTACGCCAAATGGGACACCTTCAACTCGCTCTACCAGCACACGAGCGAGATTAAAAACGCCTTGTCCAATTTCGCCAAGGGGGACCTGGACCTGAGGGTGGTGAAAAAGGGCGCGACCTCCGGAAACCTCAAGGCCATCCTCTCCAACCTCACCCACCTGGCCTGGCAGTTCAAGGTGGCGGCGGGGGGCGATTTCAGCCACACGGTGGACTTTCTGGGGGAATTTTCCGAGGCCTTCAACCTCATGACCTCGAGTCTCGCGAGGCACGAGTTCGAATTGAACCAAAAACAGGAAGAGCTCCACAAGATGGCCGAGGAGCTCAGGAAAGAGATAAAAAGAAGGGACAAGTTCGAGGCGGCCCTGAAGGCCAGCGAATCCAACTACAGAAACATGGCCCTCCACGACCCCCTGACCAAGATCTACAACAGGGGCTATTTCAACGAGGCCGGAAGCCGGGAGGTGGAGATCACCCGCCGCAGGGGGGAGGAGCTCTCCCTCCTCATGATGGACCTCGACAAGTTCAAGAGATTCAACGACACCTACGGGCACCTCTCCGGGGACTCGGCCCTCATCCACACCACGATCATCGTGAAGGAGATGCAGAGGAAGACCGACATCTTCGCCCGTTACGGGGGCGAGGAGTTCGTGCTGCTCCTTCCCCAGACCGGTCTCATAGACAGCACGGACATCGGGGAGAGGTTGAGGAAGGAAATAGCCGCGAGACCCGATCCCGCCCCAAACTGCCACGACCCCCTGACCATAAGCATCGGGGCGGCCTCCATAACCCAGGGCTCGGCCATGGAACACCCCAACTCGGACACCCTTCTGAACCTTTTGGTCTCGAGGGCGGACGAGGCCCTCTACGCGGCCAAACTCCTGGGCGGAAACAAGGTCTGCGTTTACGGGGTGGACCTGAACCAACCCACCGAGGAGGAACTCCGGGAACTGGCCCAATCCGAATACATCAGGGCGGGATCGACCCTGTCCGACGAATTCTGGACCGATTCCAAGGATTCGTCCCGGGACAAGCGGGACAAATTCTCCTTCGGTTCCGGTTAAACAAACGACGGGGCCATTGCCGGGCCCTTGCCGGACCATTGCCGGGCCCGGCGTTCCCGAGATCGACTCCCCCCGGCGGGAAAAAACCCGCCCGGGGCTTTTTTTTGGCCGGGGGCGGGAGGGCGCCCGCGGGCCCCTCCCCCGAAACCCCTCCCGGCATCCGCTATTCTTCTTTCAGGATCGCCCCCGTGTTCGCGGACGTCACTCTCCTTCTGTAGCTCGAGAGAACCCCCCGGGGAACGGGTTTTTCCACCGGCTTGAAATTCTTCCGCCTCTCCTCGATGACCTTGGGATCCACCTTCAATTCCAGCTTGTTCGCGGGGATGTCTATGGATATGGTGTCCCCCTCCCGCACGAAGGCGATGAGGCCACCTTCCGCGGCTTCCGGGGAGACGTGTCCTATGGAGGAACCCCTCGAGGCCCCCGAAAACCTTCCGTCGGTGACGAGGGCCACGGTCTTGTCCAAACCCATGCCCGCCAGGGTCGCGGTGGGGGTGAGCATCTCCTTCATCCCGGGGCCGCCCTTGGGGCCCTCGTAGCGTATGACGATGACGTCCCCCGGGTTTATCTTTCCGGCGATGAGGCTTTCCGTGCAGTCTTCCTCGCGATCGAAGACCCTCGCGGGTCCGGAATGAACGAGCATCTCGGGAAGCACCGCCCCCTTCTTCACCACCGCCCCGTCGGGGGCGAGATTCCCCCTCAAAACGGCGAGGCCCCCGTCCGGGGAATGCGCGGTTTCCTTGTCCCTTATTATTTCCGGATCCGTTCTCGCGCAGCCCTCGAGGTTTTCCTTCAAGGTTTTTCCCGTGACCGTCACGCAGTCGGTCTTGAGGAGCTTGAGCTTGTCCAGTTCCTTCAAAACCGCGTGCACCCCTCCCGCGAGGTCCAAATCGGCGATGGTCGCGGACCCGGCCGGGGACAGGCGCACCAGGTGGGGGGTGGCTTTGGAGACGGTGTTTATGTAATCGAGGTCCAACGTCACGCCCGCCTCGTGACAGATGGCCAGAAGATGAAGCACGGTGTTGGAGGAGCAGCCTATGGCCATGTCGGCCGCGAGGGCGTTGTGGATGGCGTCCGCCGTCACGATGTCCCGGGGTTTGATGTCCCTCTCGCACAGGCGCATGATGAGTTTCCCCGCCTCCTTCGCGAGCCTCACCCTTCTCGCGCTCACCGCGGGAATCGTCCCGTTTCCGGGAAGCCCCAAACCCAGGACCTCGGTCACGCAGTTCATGGAGTTGGCCGTGAACATCCCCGCGCAGGAGCCGCACCCGGGACAGGCCTCGTCCTCCAGCTCCTTCAGCTCCTTTTCCGAGATCTCCCCCGCGGCCGAGCGCCCCACGGCCTCGAAGGTGTCGGAGAGGGTCACTTTCCCGTTTTTCACAATCGAGGGGAGCATGGGGCCCCCGCTCACGAATATGGAGGGGATGTTGACCCGGAGGGCGGCCATGATCATCCCGGGGATTATCTTGTCGCAGTTGGGTATGAAGACCAGGGCGTCGAAGGGGTGGGCCATGGCCATTATTTCGACCGAGTCCGCTATGTGCTCCCTCGAAACCAGGGAATAACGCATGCCCTGATGCCCCATGGCTATCCCGTCGCAGACCCCGATGGCCGGAAAAGCCAGGGGAGTCCCCCCGTGGGCGAGGATCCCCGCCTTCACGGCGTTCGCGATGGTGTCCAAATGGATGTGCCCGGGAATGATGTCGTTCTGGGAGTTCACCACCCCGATTATGGGTTTGTTCAATTCTTCGTCGGTGAGGCCCGCCCCCTTGAAAAGGGCCCTGTGCGGGACCCTCGTCAGGCCCTTTTTCATTAAATCGCTTCTCATGTTGACTCCTCGAGATTGTGAATCGTCAAAATTCTAAATTGACGTCGGCGAATCATTATAGCAAATCCCTTTTGGCCCGATAAAGACCGTCCGGCCTCCGTCGGACCGCCGGGGGACGGCCCGGGGCCGCGGCCCCGCTCCCGAAAACGGGGGATTCGGCCAGGGGCCGTCTCTTCGGTTTTCGCCGGAAAGGGGTCAAACGCGAAGAATGACGGCCG
>JAITKT010000006.1 GCA_031278225.1 Deltaproteobacteria bacterium | reverse complement strand
GAAAACACTCGCGTGAAGTTTTCGGAAATGTTTTCCGGTTTCGTCAATTTTTTTCGTTGTCTCGGGAAAAACGCGGAAATCGGCGATGTTTTTTTTGGAAAAACCGAAGACAAGACCGTCGGTTTTACGCGTCCCTCGAAATGAATTATCCCGTCCGGACTCCCCGAACCCGGGAAAACCCCTCGAAAAGCCCGGATCCGGGGGGCGGGGGAAAAGGGCCCGGAAATGATTTCAGGGTTTGTCGGCGAGCGTCGTTGTCGCGGCGGGGTTGAGGTCGCTTTCCGCGTCCGCCAACGAGTCTTTAACGAAAACGTTAATCGCGCCTCCCTGTCGGTTCCCGACGCCGGGTCCCGCGAGCTCTTCCATCACCCCCTCCAGGCGGAGGTAATGTTCCTTAAGCTTTTCCGACAAGTCGGCGGGGGCTTTCCAGAGGCCTCTGGCCGCGGCCTCGAGGAGTCTTCTCAGGATCTCCTCCAAGGCGTGAGGGTTGTTTTCGACGAAGAACTCCCTGTTGTCGTCGTCGAGGACGAAGGTTTTCGCGAGTTCGTCGAAGAGGCGGTCGTCGGCCTCCCCGGTCGCGGCCTTCCAACCGCAGAGCCTCGAAACCCTTTTGGAAATGTCTCCGGCCCCCTTGTACCCGTGGCGTTTGAGGCCTTCTATCCAGTTTCGGTTGAGGAGTTTGGTTCCCGCGACCCTTCTCATTTCGTCGGCCAGGGTCCTTATCGTCACCCGGGAAGCGTCCCTGGTGTCACCGTAATAGTTCTTGACCCCGTTCCCCCGTAAACTCTTGGCGGCCGCGGCCAGTCCCCCGTGGGCGGAGTGGTGGCCCGAGCAGGCGAGGAGGTCCGATTCGTCCGAGGCCGTTTTGCAGAAGGTGACGTCCACCGTGGAAAGGCAATCCCGCAGGGCTCCCGGGCACTCGATTCCGTGACCGTCTTCTCCGTAAGTCCTGTCGTTCCACAGGAGAAAAACGTCCGCGAGGTCCTTTTCCGTCCGCCAGGCGGAAGCGGCCACCGCGAGAGCGACGCCCGCCCCGTAGGTCCCGGGCGCGGAACAGAATATCCTGCGGGTGGAATTTCGGAAGGCGTCGGGGTCGCCCCGCGATTTTTTCATCCTCTCGAGGGCGTGTTTTCTGACGAAGTTGGATTCCGGGTCCTCGTTGAGGGCGGCCACCGCGCGGACGGCCCCGTCCACCAAATCAATCGCCCCGGGGAAACTGTCCCTCAAGAGTCCCGACACCCTGATCGTGACGTCGATCCGGGGTCTTCCCAGTTCGGCGAGGGGCACGGGAATGACGCCCGCGACCTTTCCGTCCGCGGCCCTCGCCGGGGTGGCGCCGATCAGGGCGAGGATCTGGGCGAGACATTCCCCGTCCGCCCACATGAGGTCGTTGCACATCCAGAAAATGGCGACGTTTTCGGGATGGCGTCCTTCCTCCGAGAGAAATTTTTCGATGAGCCCGTCCGCGAGTTTCTTTCCCCTGACCGTTCCCGCCGGGGAGGGAAGTCTTCCCGGGTCGGAGGCGAAGAAGTTTCTCCCCGTCGGGATGATGTCTTCCCGTCCTTTCGTTATCAGTCCCGAGGGTCCGGGAGGGGTGTGGTTTCCCGCCATGGCGTTTAAGAGGGAGTCGATTTCCCGGGAACGGGCGAGTCTTTTCCGTATGCCGTCGAGTCTCTTCAGGGGTTTTTCGAGTCCCCTCGCGAGCGCTCCCGGGTCTTTCGCCGTTCCCCCGAGGGCCTCGAGGACGTTTCTGACGACGACTGTCCTCGGTTCCCCCGGTTCCGTCCCGAGGGCGACGGCGATGATTTCGAGGGAGAGTTCCTCGACCTTGGCGAGAATCGCGGAAAAGTTCGCGAAAGTTTTATCGTCGAAACCGTCGGGATTTCCCGCGAGTTTTTCGAGGTCCGCCCCCAGAGCCGCGGCGGCGGCGGCGGCGAGGGAATCGGGTCCGCGGTCGTTTCTCAAAATCGAATGGAGAAACCGCGCGAGTCTTCGGCCTTCGGGAATTTCCCCGAAGACGTGGAGCCCGTCCTGGACGAGGGTCCCGCGGACGAGGGCGATGGTCTCGCGGGCGCGGTGGACATGATTTTCGAAATCGGGGCCCGGGTCTTCGGTCATGAGATCCAATTTCAGCCGTTCCGTCTCATTTTTTATCGCGCGGGCGAGTTCCGGGTCCCGGGGTCCGCCCGCGGCTCCCTCTTTCTCCCACTCCGCGAGGAGGGCGTCAAGGTCCCGGAACTCTTCGGGTCCCGCGGCGGGTCCCTGGACGGTTTGGAGATGGTCGCACAGCGTCGCGTAAGAGCGGCGCTTGGCGATGATTCCCTCGGAAGGGTTGTCGGAGTTGTAGACGTAAAGATGGGGCGCCTCGAAAAGGCAGAGGTCGGGGAGACAATTTTCGGAAAGCCCGAGTTTTTTTCCCGGAAGGAATTCCAGGTTTCCGTGGGTGCCGACGTGGATTATGACGTCGGCCCCGAAGACGTCCTGGAGGTAACGGTAGGTCGCGACGTAATGGTGGGGGGGAAGGACGTCGGGGTCGTGGAGAATCTTGCAGACCTTTCCGTCGCAGCGGGCCCCCGCGCAACCCCGTTTGGGTTGGACCGAA
>JAITKT010000492.1 GCA_031278225.1 Deltaproteobacteria bacterium | reverse complement strand
AGGCCCGGGGTGGTTTTGCGGGTGTCGAGGAGCTTGGGGCCGTCGGGGCCCATGGCGTCCGCGAACTCTCTCGTCAGGGTCGCGACCCCGGAGAGGCGCATGAGGAAGTTCAGGCCCGTTCTTTCGACGATGAGGATGGAGCGGGCGGAACCCCGGAGGGCGAGGATCGGCTCGTTTTCGAGGCAGAAATCGCCGTCTTTTTTGAAGGTTTTGAGCTCGAGCCTTTTGTCCACCTGGGCCACCACCTCCCGGAAGACGTCGGTCCCGGAGAGGACCAGGGACTCCCTCGTGGAAACCCTTCCGGTCGCCTCGAGATTCGGGGGGACCACGATGCTGGAGGTGAGGTCCCCGTGGCCCACGTCCTCGAGAAGAGCCCGTTCCACCAATTTTTTCAAGTCCGGGGAAAACATTTTTCGGGGGTCCCTCCTTCCCTTAAGCTTTCAGGAGTTTTTCCGCGAGAGCCAGGGACCTTTCCACGGTTCCCAGTCTCGACTCGAAAGCCTCCAGGCGCTCCCTCGTCTCTTCCACCACTTCCGGGGGGGCTTTTTCCGCGTATTCGGGATTCCCGAGCTTGGCCTTGGACCTTTCGATTTCTTTTTTGAGCTTCTCCGCCTCTTTCGCGAGGCGCTTTTTCTCCGCCTCGAGGTTTATCTCGCCCGCGAGGGGCACCCAGACCTCGCCCCAGTCGTGGATGAGGCCCGCGGCGTCCCCGGGTTTGTCCTCCGCGTCCTCGGCGAGTTCGACGGATTGCGCGCCCATGAGCTTTTCGATCCTCGGGGCGTATTTTTCGACGAGCGCCTTGATTTCCCGCCCGAAGGCCTTGACCTTGGGACGGACCTTGGCGGCGGGGGGGATCCCGAAGTCGGCCCTGACGGACCGCACCCCCTTGACCATGTCCATCAAAGAGGCCATTTCCCCTTCCGCGGTCGGATCGAACTCCCCGGGCCTTTCGAGGGGAAAGGGACGCGTCATCAAAAAGCCTTCGGAGCCCGGAAATTTCCCGTGGAGCTCTTCGGTCACGAAGGGCATGACGGGGTGAAGGAGGGCCAAGGTTTCCCGGAAGACCAGTTCCAGATTGTCGAGGGTCTCCCTTCTTTCCGTTTCGTCGGCGGGGGCCGGATCCGAAGCGTTTCCGGAACCGGGGGAGCTTTCGCCCGGGATCCCGAGAACGGGTTTCGCGAGCTCCAGATACCAGTCGCAAAGCTCGTCCCAGACGAAATGATAGACGAGGTCGGCGTAGCGGTCGAAGCGGAATTCCTCCATCGCGGCGGCGCATTCCCCGGCGACGCGGGCGAGCCTGCTTCTGATCCAGCGGTCGGGAAGACTCGTCGGGGGGCGGATCGGGGGCGCGTCGGCGTTAGAGTCGCCGGCGGGGTTCGCGGCCCGGGCGGGAACGAGATGGGAAAGGGCGAAGCGGCAGGCGTTCCAGAGCTTGTTGGAGAATCTCGCGTAGCCCGCGACCCTGTCCTTGGAAATTTTGAGGTCCCTCGCGGCGCCGGCCTGGGCGCAGAGGGCGAAACGCAGGGCGTCGGCGCCGTGCTCGTCGATGAGGCTCAAGGGGTCGATCACGTTTCCCTTGGACTTGCTCATCTTCTGGCCTTGGGCGTCCCGGACGAGGGGGTGGAGGATTACCTTCCCGAAGGGGACCTTCCCCGTCATTTTGAGTCCCATCATCATCATGCGGGCCACCCAGAAAAAGAGGATGTCGAATCCGGTGACCAAAGCGCTCGTGGGGTACCATTTTTCGAGGTCTTTGGTTTTGTCGGGCCAGCCGAGGGTGGAGAAGGGCCAGAGGGCCGAGGAGAACCAGGTGTCCAGGACGTCCGGGTCGCGGGTGAGGTTTCCCCCGCAGCGGGGACAGCGGTCGGGGTCCTCCCTCGCGACGACGGTTTCGCCGCAGGAGTCGCAGTGAAAGGCGGGTATTTGGTGACCCCACCAGAGCTGGCGGCTCACGCACCAGTCCCTGATGTCGTTCATCCAGTTGAAGAAGGTGGTTTCCCAGGTGTCGGGAATTATTTTGATTTCGCCTTTTTTGACGCTCTCCACGGCTTTTTCGGCCAAGGGCTTGGCCCGGACGAACCATTGCAGGGACATCAGGGGCTCTATGGGGGTCTTGCAGCGGTAACAGGTCCCCACGGCGTGGAGGAGGGGCTCGACCTTGACGAGGAGCCCGAGTTTGTCCAAATCCTCCTTTACCCTTTCCCTCGCCTCGAAACGGTCCAGACCCTCGTAGGGGCCGGCCTCGGCGGTGAGTTTGGCGTTCTTGTCGATGGCGACTATTTTGGGGAGGCCGTGGCGCTCCCCTATGCGCCAGTCGTTCGCGTCGTGGGCCGGGGTGACTTTGAGGGCCCCGGTCCCGAATTCCGGATCCACCCAAGGGTCCCTTATGACCGGGATGATTCTGTCGGTCAAGGGAAGGGAAACCGAAAAATCCCCCGAGGGGTGCCGCTTGTCGTCGGGATGGACCGCGACCGCCGAGTCCCCGAACATGGTCTCGGGTCTCGTGGTCGCGACCGTTATCGATGGTCCCCCGTCGACCCCGGGGTATGACACGTGGTAGAGGAAGTCGTCCCTGTCCTCCCTCTCGACCTCGATGTCCGAGATGGCGGTTTGGCAGTTGGGGCACCAGTTGACGACGTAGTTTCCCCGGTAGATCGCGTCCTCTTCCCAAAGGGAGACGAAAACCTCCCGGACGGCTCTCGAGAGACCCGGGTCCATGGTGAAGCGTTCCCTGGACCAGTCGAGGGAGGCCCCGAGCCGTTTCAACTGCTCGGTTATCTTTCCCCCGAACTCGTTTTTCCATTCCCAGACTTTTTCCAGGAATTTTTCCCGCCCGAGTTCGATTCTCGAAAGCCCGAGCGTTTTCAAATGCCTTTCCACCACCGCCTGGGTGGCGATCCCCGCGTGGTCCGTTCCCGGAACCCAGAGGGTGTTGTCGCCCCTCATGCGGTGGTAACGGACGAGCATGTCCTGGAGGGTGTTGTCCAGGGCGTGGCCCATGTGGAGGGACCCCGTCACGTTGGGAGGGGGTATCACTATGGAAAAGGGTTTCCCCGGTTTGTCGGGGTCGGCCCGGAACAATCCCGCCTCGTCCCATGCCCGGTAGAGGGGCCCGGACCTTTCGGCGTGAGAAAAGCTCTTTTCGATGATTTCGTCCGCTGGGGACATGGTTTGGGACATGGTCTGGTCGCACCGGGAAGCGTCCGAAAAAGATCGGAGGATGAAGTCGCGAGAAAAAAAGAAAATAGAAACGGGGAAAAAAAATAACCCCCAACCCCCGAAACAGGACTTTCGCGAAAGGGGGACCGAAGAGCCCCGCCCGAAGTCGTCCC
>JAITKT010000429.1 GCA_031278225.1 Deltaproteobacteria bacterium | reverse complement strand
GTTGCTCTCGCGCGAGGCATCGAAAACAGAATATCGGGAGCACCCGCCGTTCGCGGCCTCGCGAAGGACCGCGGCTTCCCCTTGGACGCGACGTTGGCTTATGTTGTCGCGATGTCGCTCATCGCTTTTGTCGCTCTCTCCGAAATCCCGGGAAGAAAGGCGGTCTTTTCGCGGTTTGGACGTTTTTTTTGACACTCGCTTTTTTTTGACGGTTTAAAAATTTTTTTCGTTTTTGGAAATCGCGTAATCCCCCCGAAACCGGACGGCGCGGGTTTCCGCCCCGTTCGCTCGCGTTTCGCTTCCCCGGGGGTTTTTCGGACACCTCGACATCTCATTACTCCTTCGGTCCTTTGATTTCGTCTTCGGGTAATTTTTATTTTTTTTGATTCATCGATTCGACGCGTTCGACCGGGTTTGGCCGAAAAACCGCCAGCGGACGATTCCGAGCGTTCCCTTCGACATCATTTCACCTCGGGTATTTTCCAAAACAAAACAGGAAAGGACGGAAAATACCATCGATTGGAAGCATTCGTTTCGTTCGCGAACCGAGTTTTTCGGACCGCGACTTTTCCGTTTCATGGTTGAATTTTCCAGAGCGTCAAATGCAAATAACACCTTCCCAGACACCGCCTTCCGGACGCGCGGGACCCACTCAGGTTTGCAGGGAGATTAATTTCAACCTTGAAACCATAATGGCCTTCCTGCGGAAATGGATGATCTCGAAGAGATCCGAGAGAAAGCTGCCGGATATCCCGACCGCCGTCGATTTGGACCTCGAAAACGCCGTCGCCAATTACATAGGCCTCATGGAGAACACGGCCATCGAACCCAACAGGGCCTTCGATCTCACGGGACTCAGGATCGTCTACACCTCCCTCTACACCAACTCCTGGAATTTCGCCACCGCCGTTCACAAGGTCCTCCTCAAGTCGCCCACCAATCCCGGAAACATGGAAATCAAGGCCTTCAGCTCCTTCTTCCTCATGTACTACGCCCTCGCCTGGGAGAAGCGAATCGAGTCGGTGGGCTTTTTGGAAGACCTCCTGAACGTCGATCCGCGGCCGCCGGTTTCCCCGGGCAAGCGAAAGCTCGCGCTCGCGGGCGCCCCGGAATCCGGGAAAAGGCCCCTCGACCGCAAGGCCCTGATGAAGAGCATCCGGGACAAACTCATAATCCCCGTCAGAAGCATCCTCCACATAGCGCCCAAAATCAAAAGCAAGGCCTGGAGCCCCCACACCCCCGCCCACTTCCTCGACGGGACGGAATGTTACAACGAGGTGCTTCACAAAGGCACCCTGAACCTGCTCGAAGCGAACGGGCTCACGGTCCGCCCGGAAATCAACGAAGAGCTCTATCTCTCCATCCTCAACAACCCCGACACCCGCAGAAGCCCGGAACTGGAATTCATCGCCAGAATGGCGATAAACATTCTGAACACGAGGCTCAACAAAAACGAAAGGTACGGGCTGAACGGGGATTTTCTCTACCGGAGCTACGGCGAAAACACCTCCAAAAACGTCATCCTCACCTATCTGAGCGGTCTCGCGAATCCCCTGTTCAAGGAAAACAGAAAAACCCTGTTCGGGACCTTAAGAAAACAACAGCTCAAGAGACACAAACTCAGAAATCCGATCCAGGAACCCTCGAACGACTCCCCCGCCCCGGCGGACCCGCCCGACGCCATAATCGCCGGTCGCCCGGAGACCACGAGGGACGGGACCCCGCTCCCGATCCGGGACGAGGGGACCGAACCCGACATCCTCACCGCGAACGGAAAGCCCGCGGAGACGGAAACGGACGCCGGCGCCCCGCGCCCCGACGACGGCGCCTACGGGCTTTTGAGTCTCGTCGCGAACCAGAGGCTTCTGGAAAAACTCAACAACCTCAGAGCGGAGCAAATCCTGGGGCTCATCGACCGCGTGCTCGGGGAGATGCGGAGACCCGCCAACGCCCACCTGAAAAACTTGCTCCTGAAGAAAGGACCTTCCGAAGCCTTGGAAATCGTGAGGGAAAAAACCCTGGTCCGGATTTTGAAACCGGAATCCGATCCCGAAAAGTCCGACGTCCGGCCTTTGCTTTCGAACATCCTGTACCTTCCGAGGCGCGGCGAAACGGAAGGCAGGCTCTTCTTTCCCTCGAACGGCTATTACCTGAGCGTGGAGAGATACTCCTCCGGAAACTACGGGATGGTGGGACCCCTGGAGCTCGTTCCCGCCCCCTACGAGGAAGTGAACGAGATAAAAGACTTCCATCCCATCCATCTCGTCCGGACCGGCTCCAGCAAAACGATCGCGAAATATCTCGCGGGTTTGGACAAGCTTCTGAAGGGGGAGGAACTTCACGCCTTGAAGCGGCTCTTTTCCGCGGTGCCGTTCGATCTGGCCTCCAGGCGCGACAAGGTCATGCTCGCGGAGACGGGCCTCAAGGCTCTCGTGGCCCTCTACCAGAACGAGGACTGGCTGGGGGCGGAAACGCTTTTGAAGGCCATGTCCCGGCTCGGGCACGGCTTCAACGTGAGAACGGCGAGGACCAAGGCCGGGATTTCCCTCATCCTGGCCCTTGACGCCCAGGACATGACCCAAAGGGCCGAACGCATTTACAACGACCTCGTGAACGAAACCCGCTTCGCCCCCATGGAGGAGGAGCGGTATTACACCTTCAAGACCCTCTTCGGTTCCTTCAGCTGCCTGAGCAGACTCGACGACGCCATGCGGCTGCGGCAAAACACGGACTTCGGAAAAGATTTCGACATAAGGCTCCATTCCTCCCGAACCATCAACGAATTGATTCGTTTGCGCGGCGTGGGCGTGGTCTTCAACCCCGGGAGACTGGGAAACGCGGCCCTCGACCACCCCCTCGAAAAAGAAAAGGCCGACGCGGTCATTGCCCAC
>JAITKT010000376.1 GCA_031278225.1 Deltaproteobacteria bacterium | reverse complement strand
GCCCTCGGTTTCGGGGACATCTACACCGACCACATCTTCAAGATGGATTATTTCGAGGGTTCTTGGCGAAATCCCCGCATAGAGCCCTTCGGTCCCCTGGTCATGTCCCCGGCCGCCATGGTCCTCCATTACAGCCAGACCATATTCGAGGGCCTCAAAAGCTACCGTCACCCCGACGGGAGACTCGCCCTCTTCCGCCCCGGGGACAACTTCAGGCGCATCAACAGCTCCGCGGCCCGCATGTCCATACCCCCGCTGGACGAGGAGTTCCTGCTTTCTTCCTTGAAGGAGCTCTTGAGGATTGACGGGGACTGGACCCCCACCCATCCGGGGTCCTCGCTCTACATAAGACCCACGGTCATAGCCACGGAAGAACACCTCGGGGTGAGGCCTTCCAAGGAGTACCTCTATTTCGTGATCCTCTGTCCCGTGGGCCCTTACTACAAGGAGGGCTTCGGTCCGGTGAAGATTTACGTGGAAAACCACTATTCCCGGTCCGCCCCGGGGGGCCTGGGCGAGGTCAAGGCCGGGGCCTCCTACGCCGGAAGTCTGCTCGCCACGGAAAACGCCGCCCGAAAGGGATTCACCCAACTTCTCTGGCTGGACTGCGTGCACCACAAGTTCGTGGACGAAGTGGGGAGCATGAACATCTTCTTCGTCATCGACGACACCGTCATAACTTCCCCCCTGAAGGGAACCGTGCTTCCGGGCATCACGAGGGCCACGGTCCTGACGGTCGCCAAAGACATGGGCCTCAAGACGGAAGAGCGCCCCGTCTCCATCGACGAGATTTTGGAGGCCCAGAAAAACAACCGCCTGAGCGAGTCCTTCGGTTCCGGGACCGCCGCGGTCATCTCCCCCGTCGGTCATTTCTCCTACGACGGCGTGACCCACAAAGTCGGGGACGGGGGCATCGGCAAGATAACCCAAAAACTCTACGACGAGATCGTGGGCATCCAGTACGGACTTCTTCCGGACAAGCGGAACTGGCTCGAGTTCGTCGACTGACCGGGGGGACTTTCCCGCGCGGGGATCCGACATCGTCCCGAAAATCAAAACCGGGGGAAAAATCCCCCGGTTTTTTATTTGGAGAACCCCCGGGGAACGCTCCGGCGAGCGCTCCCCGGGCGTTCTCCCGAATTCGGCCAAAAAAGTTTACTTCGCCGTTTCCTTCACGAGGTCGTCGTAAGAGAGACCCGCGAGCTTTTCGACCTTCCCGATGTCGGCCTTGAGCTCTTTCGCGAGAATTTTCGCGGATTCCGGTTCCGTCTTCCAGAAGAGGACGAGGGACCGGAGCTTCACGCGATCGATTACCGAATTAAGGGAATCGGCCACGTTGTCCAAAAATCTTTCCTTTTCGGGTTTGGTCATGACCTTGTTGTAGAGGAGTCCCGCCTGCTCGTAGTCCGCGGCGGTCACCTCCACGGGATGGCGGGCGACCGTTCCCGAGACGGGGATCTCCGGATAGTTCAGGGGCTTGGGGGGAGGTCCGCCGAAGCTGTTGGGCCAGTAGTTGGGCACTCCCTCCGGGAAGTCCTGGGCGAGGTAACCGTCCCTCTCGTAGGGCTGGGCCCCTCCCTTCACGCCCCGGGGCCGGTTCACGGGGATCTGGTGGTAGTTGGTCCCCAGGCGGTGGAGGTGGGTGTCGTGATAGGAAAAGAGCCTGCCCTGGAGCAGCTTGTCGGGGGAAGGCCCGATGCCCGGGACGAAGTTGGACGGGTTGAAGGCCGACTGCTCCACTTCCTGGAAGTAGTTCCCGGGGTTCTTGTCCAGGGTTATGGTCCCCAGGGGAACGAGGGGGGCGTCATGGTGCAGCCAGACCTTGGTGACGTCGAAGGGGTCGTAGGGGAGCTTTTCGGCTTGGGCGGGGGTCAGGATCTGAACCTCGACCGACCAGGAGGGATACTCCTTGGCCTCGATGGCCTCGAAGAGGTCTCGCGTGGCGTGGTCGGGGTCGTCCCCCGCCACCTTCTTGGCCTCTTGGCGGGTCAGGTTCTTGATGCCCTGGTTGGTGCGTATGTGGTATTTGACCCAAAAATACTCGTTTTTCTTGTTGTACCAGAGGTAGGTGTGGGACCCGAAGCCGTGCATGGTTCGGAAATTGGCCGGCACCCCCCTGTCGGAAAAGAGGATGGCCACCTGGTGGATCGACTCCGGGGTGAGGGACCAGAAGTCCCATTTGATGTTGTTGTCGTGGAGGTTGTTGTCGGGACGCCTCTTCTGGGTGTGGATGAAGTCGGGAAACTTCATGGGGTCGCGGATGAAGAAGATGGGGGTGTTGTTGCCCACGAGGTCGTAGTTGCCCTCCGCGGTGTAAAACTTGGTGGCGAAACCCCTGGGGTCCCTGTCCGCGTCGGCGAAGCCCCTTTCGCCCCCCACGGTGGAAAAGCGCATGAATACCTCGGTCTCTTTCCCGACCTTGTTCAAAAAATCCGCGCAGGTGTGTTCGCTCATGTCCTTCGTCAGCTTGAAGACGCCGAAAGCCCCGGCGCCCTTGGCGTGCACCACCCTCTCGGGGATCCTCTCCCTCCCGAAATGGGCGAGCTTCTCCAGAAGGACCACGTCCTGCATGAGTATCGGCCCGCCCTTGCCCGCCGTCTGCGAGATGTTGTCGTTGATGACGGGGGCGCCGAACACCGTGGTCAAATGCTTTTTGGAATCGGTCATTAAGTCAGCTCCTTGGTTGACCCGTTCCCGAGTGGCGATGACGCCCGGGAACGCGTATGTTTCGACCTCTCGGGGGAACGCTCCCGCGGCCCCTGGGATCGAACGGTGGATTATCGGTGAATGAATCGATGTCAAGCCAATGTATAAAGTTTAGATTGATTCGCGTCACTTTGCAAAGGGAAAAACCCCCTTCGCGGCCCTTTTTCGCCGTTCTTTCCCTTTGAATCCCACAAAACCGCCACATATGCCAATAATCCGAAAACAACCCGCGACATCCGGTTGAATTTCCTCGCGGGGTCAAAGCCCGCGCGGACTCGCGGGGATTTTTCCCCCGTTCGTCCCGCGCCCCCCTCTTTTCGGCGAAACCCCCTGGGAGGGTCCTTCGGGATTCGGCCCCGGCGCTCGCGCCCTCACGCCCGCCCCGCCGCTTCCTTTTCGCGGTTTTCGTTGTAAAATGGTAAGCTTCCCGAGTGTCCCCGGGTGTCCCCGGGCTTCCCCGGGCCCTCCCCGAAACGGGGAATTCGCCGAAATATTCAAAAAAATCAAAGGTCCCGACTTGCCCCTGAGTTTCAAACATTTGTTTTCGGAAGACAAAGACGACCGGGTCCATCACTTCCGCCTCACGGCGGACGCGGGGGGACCGGGCCCGAACGACCCGCGGGAATTCGTCTTAAAACTTCTCCGGGAGCGTCCGGACCTGGATCCCGTCGTTACCGAAACGGGGGTCGAGATCCATTTCGCGGTCAAGGCCGGGCCCCGGGGCGGGGCGGCGGAACCGGACGCGGAGAGCGGCGAAAGCCGCGCGAAGGACGCGAGCGACTCCCCGGACGCCCCGAACGTTTCGGATCCCAAGGCCGGGGAAGCTTCCGGAAAAACCAAAAAAACCGCGAAAGAGAAAAAGCCCCCGAAAGAATTTAAAGCGAAAAAGAAGCGGGCCCCCTCGAAAGACAATCTCCCGCGCCTCGTCCTGGACATCCTGAGACGCGCGCGTCGGGGGAGCGTTTCCGGGGCGGTCGTGAGAATCGACTGGCTCCCCTTGGGTTTCCCCGACCTTTTCAAACCGGTGTCGTTCCTCGGCCCCGTGAAACTCGTGACCGAGGGCGGGAAAAGTAACGACCGCGACGCGATGCGCGGGACCCCCGAAACGACGGGAGGAAACAATCCCCTTGGAAAAACGGAAGAAAGCACCCCGGGGCTTTTCGCCGGCCCCGACCGCGATCCGTCCCGAGAGGCCCTGACGATTTCCGTTCCCCGGGGGCTAAAAATCTCCCCGAGACTCCGGGGGGTGTTTTCCATGGCCGTCGAAGCCATGGCGGAGCATCTCATCCCCCCGCCGGGGGCGAAGGACCGCCGGGGACGAAAGACCCTGATTCTTCAGGACGGACCGGGCCTCCTGGCCCTCGCGGCCGTGAAACTAGGAACGGGCGAGACCCTCTCCTTTTCACACGGCGACGAGACCGGGGACTCTTTGAAGGCGCTCGCAAAACCGAACGGGGATCCCCCGAACCTGTTTCACTCGAAAATGTCCGTGAAGGACCTCGTGAAATTTCGCAGGAAAGAATTTTTCGAAACTTTCGATCTCATCGTCACTTCCTGGTCCCCTTACCTTCTCGCGGGAAACCTGAAGTTTTTGGCCGAATGGCTGACACCCCCGGGAATCCTCGCGATCGCGGGCCACGACGGCGGGTCCTGGTTCGCCTCCCTCTTGAAGACGGCCCACAAGTGGGGGCTGCAATTGAAGAGTTCGGTCACCGCGGGCGATTTCTGCGCCATGGTTCTCCGCAAACCGATTCCCCGGAACGCGATCGAGTGGACCTGGAAACCCGGCGACTGGCTTTTGAACCTCACCCACGACGAGATGACTTTCCTGGAGGAAGCCGGAAGGAACGACACTTCCAGGGTTCCCAAGGACTTGGATTTGTCCGACCAGGAAGACGAAGTCCAAGACGCGGAAGACGTCGCCGAGGTCGCTGACGCTGGGGACGTCGCGGACGGCGGGGAAGAAAACGTTTTGGAAACGATGCCCGCGAACGATCCGGAAAACGCCGCGTCTTCCGTCCCGGAGGCTTCGGACTCCCCCGCGTCGGACGGTTCGGACATTTCGGAAAATGTTCCGGAGGCCCCGGAAGTCCTGAAGGCCGCCGAGGCCTCGGCACACTCGGAACCCGGTGATTCATCCGACCGCGTCGAAACGGTCGCGTCGGAGGATTCGCGGGATTCAGACGATTCCGACGATTCCGCGGACTCCCCAGATTCCGGGGATTCGACGGATTCGGGGAGTTCCGAAGATTCCGTCGGTTCGGCCGACGACCCCGATTCCCGCGAGTCCGACGATACCGAAGATTCGGATGATTCTGATGATTCGGATGATTCTGATGATTCGGACGATTCGGACGATTCCGGCGACGAAAAAGTTTGATCCGGCGGCCGCCCCCGAGGCGTTTTCCGTAGGCGGCGACGTCAAGACAAAATAATCCCCCCGGCGAAAGCCCCCGGGGGGATTTTTCACGCTCTTTTTTCGTCGCGGGAACGCGGACGCGGTTCCTCAGGCGTTTCCGAGCATTTCGGTTATTATCCCCAAGGCCTTTTGGGCGGGGGACTGGGCTTGGGGAAAGATCCCGCTTTTCGTTCCCGGGGGGGCCGCCTCCCCGGCGAGTCCGAACCAGCCCAGCTCCAGCTTTTCCATGTCCGCCAAAAAGGTCGAATTGTCCTTTGTCGTCACGAGGACGAAGACTCCCGTCTTCAGGCCCAGTCTTTCGAAGGAGCCGGAATCGAGAAGCTTCCACTTGTCGACGCTTTCTATTTTGAAGCTTCCCACGTTTTGGAGGCTCCTCGCGCGAACGTCCCGGCCCTTGGGGGTGACGAGGGTGACCTTGAGGCCGATCCTCCCTCCCAGGGCCGCGGTCTCGAAGGCCACCTCGTCGTCCCCGAAGACGAAGAGACGGCCCAAGGCGGCGTTCAGGGGCATGAGGGACCATTCCCCGGCGTCCGGGGGAAGCTCCGGGGTGGTCCAGGGTCCGTGGGCCGCGAGGAGGTGCCTCACCACCCTGAGGCTGTCGTCGGCGGTGAAGGTCATGGTGAGGAGCCAGGCTCCCCAGGCCTCTTCCCGGCCCGTCAGGGCCTCTTTCCAGAAATTCAGGTCTTTTTCGCCGACCTGCTTGTCCAAAAGAAACCTCCGCTTGTCGGCGGACACCGCGACGAGGGGTTGGCCGGGGATCATGCTCTCGATGAGCTTTTTGGCCCCCCGGAAGACGCCGGTCCCGCCGATGTCGCCGGCCAGGACTTTCCCCTTCTCGTCCAGGACGGCCGCCCCGATCTCCCCGTTGTTGAGCGATTGGGCGAGAACCGGTTCCTTTCCGCGGTTGAGTTCGTTCACGAGACAAGGCAACCAAGAATTCATTGGGAATTCCCCCCGGGAATCGTTTGTTTCGCCTTCGCCGCGACGCCGGCCGCCTCCAAAACACACCGTTTTCCCCCCGGGGAGGCGCACCCGCGGGGAAAGACGGAAGAAAGGCAAGCGAAGGACGGGGCGGCTTAACCGTCCAGCTTCCAGTGCAGGGTGGCTTTGACGAAAGCGTTCAGATCGCCGTCCAGGACGGCGTCCACGTTTCCGCTCTCGTGGCCCGTGCGGTGGTCCTTGATGAGCCTGTAAGGCTGCAGGGTGTAGGAACGGATTTGGCTTCCCCAGGCGATCTCCTTCTTGTTTTCGTGCATGAGCTTTATCTCCTGGGCCTTCTTGTCCTCCTCGAGCTGATACAGGCGTCCCTTCAAGACCTTCATGGCCATTTCCTTGTTGCGGTGCTGGCTGCGGTCGTCCTGGCACTGCACCACGATGCCCGTGGGTATGTGGGTCAGGCGGACCGCGGACGAGGTCTTGTTCACGTGCTGGCCCCCGGCCCCGCTGGCCCGGTAGGTGTCCACCCGGAGGTCCTTTTCGTTTATCTCGATGACTATGTCGTCGTTAATCTCCGGGATCACGAAGACCGAGGCGAAGGAGGTGTGGCGGCGGCCGTTGGCGTTGAAGGGGGAGATGCGCACCAGTCTGTGGATGCCCGATTCGGCCCTCAGAAGCCCGTAGGCGTGGGGCCCCTCGACGAGAAAGGTCACGCTTTTGACGCCGGCCTCCTCGCCGTCCAGCTTGTCGAGGATGTGGCTCTTGAACCCGTTGCGGTCGGAGTAGCGCAGATACATCCTGTAAAGCATGGCGGCCCAGTCCATGGACTCCGTGCCCCCGGCCCCGGGATGGATCTCGACTATGGCGTTGTTGAAATCCATGGGCCCGGAGAGGATTCTCTTGGTCTCGTAGTCGTCGAGCTCCCTCGTGAAGGAGTCGAGGCTCTTTTGGATCTCGGGGACCTGGCTCTCGTCGTTCTCCTCCAGGGCGAGTTCCATCAAAACCGAGAGGTCGGAGGCCGATTCCTCCAGGCGTTTCCAATCCCCGAGCTTGGTCTCGAGACCGGTCCTTTCCTGAAATATCACCTGGGCCGACTTGGGGTCGTTCCAGAAGTCCGGGTCTTCCAGGGCCTTGTTGAGCTCGGTCAAACGGGAGTTGACGGCCCCGAGTTCAAAGATACCCCCTTAAGACGTTCAGCCGATCGTTCACGTCTTTGATTTTGGGTTTGAGGTCGCTTAACATTCTTGTCTCCGTGCGCCGACGCCCGTTGGCGTCCCGCGGGAAAAAATCGAAAAACAGCCCCTGACGAGCTTCCGCGGCTCCGACGGACGCCGATGGCGTCCGCGGGGGCGGTTTCGAAAAAAGACCATTTTAAGAAGAAAGAGCGAATTTTTCAACGCTTTCGCGAAAGAGGGCGAAAGCCCCGAAAAAAAGCCGGGGGAAAAAGCGAAAGGAAAAAACCGGGGGCGACCGCGAAAACAAAGGACGCGGTCCCCGGGGCCCTCACCTGTCCCTGACGATCACGGTCACCCCGGAGCTCACGGGACCCCTGACGGAGGTGGAGCTCGAGCCCTCGGAATCGTTCTTTATGACGACGACTTCGTCGCGGGAATCGAGAACGATTTCCGAGACCGAGGTGTCGTACCATTCCGATCTCCCGGGGTTTTGCGACCTGTCGGCGAACATGACGCGGTAGTTGCCGTCGTTCAAGGAGATCTCCGTCGCGTTTTTGTCGAGATACTCGCTCAAGACAATCCTCGCTTGGGCGTTCCACTCGCTTTTCGTCGGGTTTCTCACGGTCCGGAAGCTTATCAGAACGTTGTCGTGGACGTACCGGAACATGGCCTCCTGGCGGGTGTCCCATTTTCCCCGGTTGTACTCGTCCCTCCATCCGACGTAGTCGGCGAGGAGCCCCAGGGAAACCCTGTCGAGCACCCCGCGCCAATCGTCCCCGTCCCCGCGGACGTAACGGATCGGACCCGAGAGGCGTCTTTCCGCGCGACGCCCCTGGGCCTTTTCGAGACTCCAATTCTTCGGATAGAGTTGGTCCGCGAAGAGGTTTCCCACGAGATTGCCCCTGGAGTCGACGTAACGCCCGTATTGGTCCACGAGCCGCCCGTCCTTGTCCACCCTTCTCCCGAAGCGGTCGAGGTAAGTCTTGTCCTCGTCGCGGTCGTTCCGGTCGTTTCGGTCTTTCCGGCCGTCCCCGCGGCGGTCGTTTC
>JAITKT010000324.1 GCA_031278225.1 Deltaproteobacteria bacterium | reverse complement strand
GGGGGAATCGACGAAAGAACGGGGAGAGGGAGCGGATGTTTTCCTTTCCGGTCCTAGCGCTCGAAGAATTCGATGAAGGTCTCGGCCATCAGGTCGTTGTCGACGATGTGGGATTCGTGCCCGTGGCCTTTCATTTCGAGGAATTCGCTCCCCGGGATGGCGCGGCTTATTTCCCTCGCCTTTTCCGGGCTCACGATGTCGTCGTCGCCGAAAACGACGAGTGTCGGGCAGGTTATTTTTTTGAGGTCTTCGGGATCGATGTGGGGTTCTTCGAGGATCATGTCCAGGAGGCGGGAGGGGTGTTTCTCCATGATGCCCTTGAGCCAGAGGACGAATTCTTCCGTCAGATCCTCCGGGCTGAGGTTCGGGCCCAAAAGGGCCATCTTTTCCGCGTCCCCGGGGTGTTTCATGGCGAGCATGGCGCCGATGATGGCCCCGTCGCTGAAGCCGATGAGGTTTACCGGGGCGATTCCCAATTCGTTCACGAAGGCGTGAACGTCCTCCGTCATGGCCTCGTAGGAGATGTCGTCGTTTTTCCCGCTCTCCCCGTGGTTGCGGCTGTCCAGGGCGTACAGGGTGAAGCGTTCCTTGAGCTTCCGGGAAATCTTGTCGAAGATTTTGTGGTTCTGGGAGTTCCCGTGGAGAAGGAGGAGGGGTTTTCCCGCGCCGGACATGGTGTAGAAGAGTTTGACGCCGTTGACGTCCGCGAGCATGTTCTTTTTCCTTTTTTCCCGGTTTTCGGGTTTTACGGTTTAAGGGGGTTCTTTCAGTCTTCGGCCCGCAGGGTGACGATGAGGTCCCCCTTCGCGGTCTTTCCGGGCACGGGGGCCCCGTGGCTCGCGACCTTGAGTTTGGAGCCGGAAGTGGTGCCCGGGGGCACGGTGAGTCTCAGGGTCTTCCCCTCCAGGGTGGTGAGTTCGGGACGGACGCCGATTTTGAGCTCGTTTCTGCTCAAGGTCAGGGTGGTCAAAAGATTCGCGCCCAGGCGCTCGAAGTTGGGGTCTTTCGCGACGTTCACGGTGACTTTCACGTCCCCGGGGAGCTGGTTCCGGTTTCCCGGCACCTTCCCCGGGACCACCAGCACGTCCCCGCTCGCGGTGGCGGGAGGAATGGTGAGCCTCAACTTCACGACCCCCTTGGCGGAGTTGAAGGCCACCGCCTTGTCGGTCCCGTACACGGCCTCCTTGAGGGTCACCTGCACGGGGAGGGCCAGGTCCGGTCCCTTGCTCTTGGTTCTGCTCCTCGCCCCCGGTTTCTGCCCGAAGCCCGCGAAAAACTCGGTGAGCCTCGCCGGGTCGTGTTCGTCGGAATCGATGAGGTCCAGGAGTTTTCCCAGGGTGTCCTTGTCCGAGGGGAGCCCGAACTCCTTGAAAAGGTCCGCGAGGTCGAATCCGTGGAAGATGTCCCTCTCGTCGAACTCGTTCCGGAACACGTCGTGTCCCAGCTCGTCGTAGCGCTCCCTCTTCTTGGGGTCGCTCAAAACGGCGTAGGCCTCCGCTATGGCCTTGAAGCGCTCCTCCGCCATCTGGGAGCCCGGGTTCCTGTCCGGATGCCACATCACGGCGAGCCTGTGGTAGGCCTTCTTCAAGGCCGGGGCGTCCGCGTCGGGGGAAACCTGAAGGATGCTGTAATAGTCCTTGCGAATGGTCGCTGCTCCTTATGGTCGGATCGCGCCGGGTCGGACGCCCCGTCTCACGCGTCGCCGCTTTCGGGATCGCTTTCGGGAACGCCTTCGGGATCGCCCGCGGATCCTTTTTCCGCGGCCCCCGGCTTTCCCCTCCGGGCGCCCGCGGCGAGGCGTTCCAGAAGTTCTTTAATCCTTTCCGGGTCCCGTTGGGCCAGAAGCGTTATCCTCGTCATCCGATCCGCGGAAATCGCGAAGACGTGCCCGCAACCGACCACTCCCGTCGCGAAGGTGCGCCTCGTCTCCACGTCGTCGATGTCCTCGTAGGGGATGCTCGGGGGCGGGAAAAAGACGTTGAAGAGGGATTTCGCGGTGAGTTTCTTCCCGTCCAGTTCGTAGGAAGCGGTCAGTCTGTGGGCCAGCATCAGGGCGAAAAACACCGTCATGAGGATCCAGAGGACGTTTCTCCCCGCGGGGTCCCGTTCGAAGAGGATGATGGAAGGGCCCATCGCGAATCCGACGAACAAAAACCAGGCGCCCCTCGGGGCGGGTCTGAGAACGGCGGGTTTTTCCCCGGTTTCGCTCACGCTTTTCTCCTCGCGGTCAGCTTCGCGTTTCCCCCGCGGTTTCCCCGAACGGGTTTCCCCCCGGCCCCGGCGGCCCGGTTTCGGGACCTTTCCCGGAAACGCGAAAAATTTCACCCGGCGGGTCACCGGGCTCCCGGGCGGCTTCCCGAGGGCTCCCGCGGGCTCGGGAAAACGGAGCCCCGGCTAGGGTCAATATAGCGAAAATGCCGTCAAAAGCCAAAGAAAAGACGCGGGCGACGAGGGGGCGGAAGGGGAAACAATCGGGGAAAAGACCCGAACGGAAGGGGAATCTCCCCCCGGACGGACTCCCCTCGGGCGGACGCGGGGGGAGGGGGGGGAGATTCCCGGGGTAAGAAGATTTCGGAAGATTCGAAATATTCGGAAGTTTCGGGGCCGCGGCGGAATTGTCCCCTCGGAAAAAGGGCGAAACGACCCCGGGCGCGCGGAAACCACCCGCCCCGGCGGGTAAAAAATCCCCGCCCGCCCGAAAGTCCGGGGGCTTCGGGGAAGCGCCAAGGGGAAAGCCCGCGCGTCCCCGGCGCCTCGCCCCGAAGTCGTCAAAATTGGAAATGCGTCGCGGTTTTGGCTATATTGTCCTTTGGGACGCCGGGCGGCCGTTTCGCCGGCGCTCGGGCGTCGTTCGTCCCCCGACGTTTTTCGGCGGGATTTCGTTTGGTCCGTGAAAGCCTCGGGCGGCGGTCCGGATTCGGGGTTTTCGAGGCCGGGGGGCTTCCGTTTTCTTCCCCGGCCCGCGTTTTGCTTTAAAATCGATTCGCCCTTCGTCCGTTTTCGCCGGGGCGGGGGGCGGATCGATTACGGGCTTTTCCGGTTTCGACCCGCGTCCGCCCGGGTTTGGCCGCGCGCGGGCGCCCGCCCCGGTCTTTCATTCCCCCGAACGGGCGGGGAAACGGGCGGAAAAACGGCGGGCGCCGGGGATCGCGGGACGGAAAGCGGGAAAACGGGCACGGGGCACTCGGGAGGCAATCATGGAAACATTCGAGGAACGCGCGAACGGGGTGAGGCCGATCGTCATGACGGGAACATTATTTCTAATCGCCGCCGTTGTCTTTTTCGCGGCCGCGGCCCCGCGGGCGGAGGGAACGGACGCGACTCACGCTTCGGCGGTGGTTCCCATAGGGACCCTGAGTTTCACCAAAACGGTCCCCCCGGGCATGGTGAACGTCCTGGGGCTGGACCCCGAGGCGGACGCCTTTTTCCATTCCCTGGACGAGAAGTTCAAGCTCGTGGTCATCGGGGCCTACGCCGAAAAGAACGAGTATCTGGCCTTCGTCGAAGACATGAAGGCGGGGAAGCCCCACAAACTTCCCGACCTCGCGGTGGTCGCGATCACGAGGAAGATGCCCGAGGAGAGCTACGACGGGAAAAAGACCGCGAAGGAGATGAAGCGCTACGTGAGCTGGTTCACCCTCGCCACCAACACCAAACCCCTGGCCTACGCCATGGAACTCAAGGCCAACCAGACGTTCAAAAAGAAGCTGGGCCGGGATTTGCGTTTCGCGTACGACGTGGGGGAATTCTCCAAGATCTTCAACCGGACCACGACTTCCCTTTCGGT
>JAITKT010000315.1 GCA_031278225.1 Deltaproteobacteria bacterium | reverse complement strand
AGTCCGCGGAAACGCTCCCGGAATTTCCCAAACTACTAAGAGCCTTGGAGAGTTTTTGGAAGATCTTGACCTTTATCTTCTTTTCCTCTTCCTGGTCCCCTCCCTGGTAGAAGGCGGTCAAGCTGGACTTTATGAGTTCGCCCTCGGCCTTGGCGAGCGCCGCGAGCTGCGGGGTCTTGATGTCTTCGGCGACTATCGGGGTGAGTTTGGAAATGATGTAGCCGGTTCCGCCGTCCGGGGACTCCAGGACGCCGTTCCAGGCCCCCTCGGGATCGGCTATGTACTCGTTCACGGCGTCGGTGGCGAGGTAGGCCTGTTTCAGGGTGTTTATCCAGGCCCTGTGCTCTTCCTTCACGCCCAGGGACTCGTAGGAGTCGAGGTCCTTGTCTATGACCTTGGTGTTCAGATAGGCCTGGGTCTTGAAGACGTTCAAGAGCCAGAAACAATTTTTGAAGGGAACGGGGTTCTTCCCTTCCATGGCCCACTTGTCGGGCCAGCCGTCCTTTTTGAAGAGGTCGTCCACCGAGGCGTGGAAGCGGTTGCGCCACACCGCTCCGGGGTCCGTCGAACCCTGGTCCGGGATGAGGTGATTGTTGAAGAAGGTGAGGACGTAGAAGAGGCAGACGGGTTTTCCGGTCCTCTCCTGGGGGGTCTTTCCGTGGGTGTCCCCTATCCAGTTGTTTATGACCTCCGGGAGCCCGGGGACGTCCACGTTCCCGTCCCTCACGCAGAGGAGCATGGCCGTTATTTCCTTTTGGGCGGCGTACCTCTGGAAGATGTAGGCGACCTTGCCCCGGAGGAAACAGTCCTTCAGGTTCAAGGGTTCCTTGATCTCCTCCAGGAAATTTTTGAACTCCTTTCTGGCCCTGTATCCCGGAAAATCGAGGATGTCGGCGGTGTCCATGAAGGCCCCGGGGGACTCGGCCACCCTAACGTGCAGCTCGGCGATGAGGGCGCAGATCACGGGCCTTTGGAGCATGGCCTTCTTGCCCTCGAGGCTCATGACCTCCACCTCGTCCCCGGTGTCCTCGAGGATGCCCATCAGCATGGAGACGTGGAGGATGCTGTTGGTTCTCGCGTCCGCCGACTCCGGGGACTCCTCGTAGAGGGCCCGGAGCTCGGTGTGGGCCACCCTCGGGAAACCCAAACGCTCGAGGGCCCTGTAAAGTTTTTTGTAAAGCAGGGTGAACTCTTCGGCCCTTCCCCAGATGAAGGAAAAGAGCAGGGCCCTGTCCTCGATGTCAAGTTTGGAGGCGAGCGCCACGGCCCTCGGCCAAAAGAGCCTGCTTAAGTCCTTTCCGGAGGAATACTTCACGGAAACGCTCTCCACGTATTCGCAGAGGTCCTCCATCTCGTCCAGGGTGGGGGCGTTGGGGGGATTTTTGGCCCTTGACTCGAGCTTTTGAAAAACCCCGGCGAGCTCTTCCTCGTTCACTTCCACGGCGCCTTCGGCCTCGGCGAAGAAGGTGTTGGCGAGGATCTTTATTATGTCCATCTCGGAAAAAAGTTTGAGGCAAACCGGAAGATGTCGGGCGGGAGACGGCGGGGGAGGCTCGAGGGAAAAACGGGTGACGAGCCCGGTCGTCTCCCTTCCCCCCTGGGGATTGACCTTCTTCAAAAAGTCCAGAACCTTGGGCGGGCTCCCGGGCGCGGAAAACACGACGTTCAAGAGCCCCGATTCCTTACCCTTGGCGAGGGCCCCTATCATGGTGGATTTTCCCGCCTGGCTGGGACCGAATACCGCTATCCCCATCTTGTTGTCCGCCGCGCGGGCGTAGCTTTCGAGGAGTCTGGCGGACCTTCTCAATCTTTTTTTGACGCCTTCCTGATTCCCCTGGGCCTTCTCGTTGTCGACAAGCCAGTTGCTCCCGCCGCGGGCGGCGTCCCTTAAATCCAGCGCGCATTTTTGCAGTTCCGAGGGTAACATGTGTTCGTCCTTGAAATGAAAACGGGTGTGGCGGAAAATCGAAGATCAACCCGAAGATCGACACGAAGATCAGGGCAAGCCCCGCATCCTGTTGAAGAACATCCCCGGTTCCACGCAGGTCTTGGGAAGAACGGCGTCGAGCTCGTCCAGCTCGTTCAGGCAGTCGTGGACGACGGACAGGGCCTTCAAAATCTTGAAGAGGGGGTCCTTTTCGGAAAGAAAGTTCGCGGAGGACTTGAAATCCAGGGTGGATTCGTCTTTCCTGAGTCTTTCCACTATCTTCAGGGTCTGTCCGTAAACCCGGCGCAGGAGTTCCCGGGTCTTCAGGTGCCCTTCCGCGGCCTTCATGAACTTGTGCTCTATTCTCCAGACGGAGGAAAGGGGATGGAGGAAGAGAGCCCCCATGGACTTCGCGGGTTCCCTGAAGAACTCGGTCACGACGGCCGAACGGGCGAAATCGTCCAACAATTTTTCCGCGGGCCCCCGGTATTCCGGATTCACGAAGACGAGTTCGTTTTTCGCGCGGAAGACCGGTTCCTTCAATTCATGGCGGCTCAGGTGATAGGGGGGAAAAAAGAGGGAATTTTCGAATTCCATGGGCCCCGGGTTTCTCGGGACGGCCTTCCCGCCGGGTTCGTCCCGAAAATCGATTTCCGGATCCGACGGGTCTTCCGGGTCGATTTCGCCCGAACCCCGCAAAAATCCGTCCGGGCCGAAGGCGGTGACGGAAGTGACGGGAAAGTGTTTTTCGCCGACCGATTCGGGATCCGGGACCCCGTCGCCCGCGCGGTCGTCAGTCGCGTCTTTGGCGCCTTCGGTCGCCGCGTCGTTCGCGCCGTCGCCCGCGGTGTCGGGTGGCCCCGCCGAATCGCGGATGTCGTCGACGTCCATGATCTCCAGATGGATCTTGCCGTTTACCCTCGTGACCCTGGCGACGGTTCCGCGACCGCCCGGTTCCTTCGGTTTTCCGGGGTTCCCGGCCGCGTCGCCGCCCGCGGGAAGGCTTTCCGGGTCAATGAAATCGAGGCGGGAGTCGGGAGGGGAGCCGGGGAAAATTTTGGGAAGAACGTCCGACAAAGGATCCGAAAATATTTCCCCTTCCGGGACCTCGCCCGCGAAATCGTCGTCAAAGAACCCGGAGTCGGAATCGCCCGCGCCGAAAAGGTCGAAAGGATTGAAGACGCTTTCCCCGGCCCTGAACTGGTCCCTCAGTTCGTCCGGGGGATCGTCCTCGGGCATGAAGTAATTCCCCGGCAACTTCGAGGTGTCCATGTCCCACATGACCGGGGGCTCGGGAAGCGTGTAGGGGTAGTCCCCCAGGCTCGTCGCGTACTGCTCGTGATAAAACCTGGAAAAGGGCCTGAGCATCTGGTCCAGGCGCTCGCAGAAGGTTTCCCGGTCCGGGCGTCCCTCTTTCAAAAGGACGTCCGCGTTGGTGATGACGATGCCCAGGCGGGAGAGTTTTCCCAGTCTGTCCTCGGGCTCGCGGCCCAGGACCCTCGTCGCGAAAAGGTTCGCCGCCTCCCCCAGGGCGCTTTTGGAATGGGGGGGAAGCTCGTAAAGGGGTTTGAAACGCGCGCTCAAAGGCAGCTCCGAAATGGGCGCGATTTCCGGGGGAAGCGGCGGGGCCTCCGGTTCCGTCACCTTGGGGGCCCTCGCCCGCTTGCGGGTCGGCCCTTCCCCGGCCGGACGTTCCGGGGCCGCGGCGGGAGCCGCTTCGGAATCGGCCGGGACCCCCGAAACCGGGGCCTTGGGGCTTTCCCGTTCCCCGAGGACAATCGGGCGCACCTCGTTTTCGACCCCGTCCCTGAGCTTCGCGGCGTCCAAGAGAGCCATCAGGGCCTGGACCTTTCCCAGGGCGAGGCTTTCCTCGAAAAAGAAACGGGATTTCTCGTTCAGGAAGGCCTTTTTGAAAATCCCCGGGTCCTCCAGGGAAGAGACGTTTTTGAGCTTGAAAGGCGCGTCGAGCCCCGGATACTCCAGAAGATTCATTTTGGAAAGAAGGTTCTCGGAGTCGTCCGAGAGGCAGGGCAAGGTGATTTCCCAGACGAGGAGGTCCAGAATCGCCAAGGGGACCCGGATGATTTCCCCGTCGGGGTCCATGAGACCAATCTCCTCGGAATCGTCGGGAACGACCCCGGCGAGGGCGAGGTCGAAATCGGCGGGGGAGCGCTCCTTCAAAAGGGAGGCCGGGGCGTGAAAGGCGGTTCCGCCCTTGAGGCGGGAGAGAAAGACCAGGGCGGTCTTGTAGAGCTCGGTCAGTCTCGGGTGGTTCCCCCAGAGGAAGGACAGGAATTCCCCCCTGTCCTCGGGGGAATCGAGGATGAGGGTCTTCGGGAAGAGCGGCCAGCAATACTTGTCCATGAGGGTCTTGTGGGCGAAGTTTATGGGGTTTTCCCTGAACCAGGCCGTGAGCTCGCTCATGCCCCCGGGAGGCCAGGGGAGCCCCGGGGCCCCGTCCCGGCCGCTCTTCTTTCTGCGCCGGCGTTTTTCCCCCGGGGGGCGGGTCGCGAGTCTGTCCCTCGCGGTCTCCACGTCCTTCTGGGTGAAGCCGGAATAGTCCGGGGCGGTCTTGCGGACGCCGGAAAGAATTTTCACGAGGGAGAAATCGTCCAGGATTCGGAGGCCCACGGGAAATTCGGGATGTTTGGGGTCTTTGGCCGCGTATTTGATCGCCGCGTCGAGAATCGGGGTCGAACCGTGCGCGAGGTCGCTCGAAAAACCCCGGAACTCCGGACGGGGGGCGAGCGATTTGGCCAGGCGGAGGCAAAGGGACCTCTTGTGGGCCCCCGTTTCCCCCAGGACCCCGAGGACGGGAAGGGTCTCCCCCTCCAGGTTTTCCGGGGAGATGAGGGCCATGAGTTCCCGCAACTCCCGGCGGACCTTCCCCCAGGAATCGTCCGCGGCCGTCGGGGCGGGACACAGCCCCCCGAACTCTTTCAGGATGATTTCCAGTGCCTTCGGCGCTTTGTCGTTCTGAAACATCTGACTCGATTGGTCCTTGATTTTTTCGTCTCGTCGGAAAGCGTGCCCAAAAAAACGGGGGAAAAGGAAAAAAAGAAAACGCTCAGATCTGACTCAATTCCCCGGTGTCCAACCAGTACCCGAGGTCGTTTCGGAGGGTCTGGAGCCTCACGGTCACCGCGCCCTTCGCCAGTTGGTTGTCGTTCTTGTCGCTCACCTGGTCCACCTCCAGGTTTCCCTCGGTGCGGGTGAGGATCTTGCTCTGGCGGGTCTTCCTCGAGGTCTCGTCCGGGTCGTCGGCCTCTTTCATGGCGAGCCGGAGCGTGACCTTGTAGGGGAGTTTCCCCACCGCGTTCTGCTGGGCCTTGTTGCTCCCGAACTCCAGGCTGTAGAGGCGGGTGGTGGTCCAGCGGTCGCAGGAGAGTTGCCTGAAACCCACGGCCGTGTTGGCCGTGAAGTCTATGGTCCTCTCCCGCTCGAACTCCTTTCCCCTCTGGACGTCCAGGTTTTTGAACCAGACGTTCATCTCGCTGTTGTCCAGTTTGCCCTTGGCGTCCAACCTGCCCAGGTAGCGGTTGATGGGCTGGGGGAGGAAGTTGGAGGTGTCGATGGTGATGCCGTTCAAGGCCCCCTCGGCCAAAGAGCAGATGATGGCCCCCACGACCACGCTGGTCTTGGGGTCCTCGATCCTCGAGTGGTTCACGAAGGGATACTCGGAGTCCACCTTGTACTTGTGGATGTGGATTATCCTGTCGACCGGGAGAAAGGTCCTCTCGTAGGGGGCCCTCATGATGGCGGGCCAGCGGGAGGGACGTCCCGTCAGGATGAGCACGTCGCAATCATAATATTTAATGATCTCCCCCATGTCCACGAGAATTTGACCGATGACGAAACCCACGTTGCGGTCCACCTCCCGCATGTTGACCTTGAAGACGAAGTCGGCGAGGCTGAAGTCCCGCCAGCCGGCCTCGCGCACGGGCGTTTCCACGTACTCGAGAATCTTACGGAAGCCCGTCCCCGTCTTGTCCCGGTCGAGTCCCGCGGCTTCCGCGAGCGATATCGCGAACTCCGCGTTGTCGGAGGTGAGGTCCGTGTTCTCGTAGAGCTGGAGGATCCTTAAGGCGACGGGCACGGCCACGTGGGTCACGAATTGGCTCCGGAGCTGTTTCTTCTGCCTGACCCCGTCCTGATTTCCCATGGAAACCGTGTCCGTGAAAAGCCTCTTGAAGAGATTGTCCGCGTCCGGGATCCCGTTGGCCTCGGCGGCTTCCTTTAAGCTCCTTATGAACTCCGTGTTTATGATCTCCCGCATGATGTCGTCCCCGGCCACGTTGAAGCCGTCCCGGAAATCCTGGTAGGGGATGATCAAGGGGGTCGCCATGTTGGGGGTGTGGGTCTTGTAGGTCACTATCGACATGGTGGTCGTCCCGCCCCCGATGTCGATGGAAGCCACCCGTAAGGTGTCGACCGGTTCGGTCAGGGTCTTCAGCTGTTCCGGCGTGGCCCGGGGCCGCGGTTCCGGAACGCCCCCGTTCCCGTCGTCCCCCGCGGGGGCGTTTCCCTCCCCCCCGAAGACCCTCTTCTTCCCCAAAAGTTTGAAGAGTTCCGTCCCGTTGTTGTGGAATTTCTTGTGGAGCTCGTTGTAGAGAAAGATCATCTGGGTGCAGGTGGACTCGTACCAGTCGCAGCGGACCGCGGGGGAGGCCCGGAAGTCGTCGGCGTTGGCCTGGTTTTCGTAGAAGTCCTTCCACCAGCCCATGCTGATCCAAACGACCTCCACCGCGAGCTTGGCCCAGGTCTTGTAGATGTTCTGCTCCGAAAGGGGCATGGCCGTGGGGACGGTCAGAATTATGTTTTTGAGCCTCCTCGCCCGGTTGGGGTTGTTGCGGGAGTCCCGGACCGTGGGGGAGTTCACGCAGGACAGGGCCTGGGCCACGAGCTCGGCTATGAGAAACATCATGAGGGAGCTTCTGCTGTAGAGCGAGCGGAAGGCCCCGATGGTGTCGTCCCGGTTCAGGTACTGACGGATGTGGACGGGAAGGTTGTCCCTGGGATAGAGGTCCTCCCTGTCCTCGGCCCGCGGGTCCCTGAAAACCGTCAGGGGGACCCCGGAGGAATTGATGTTCAGAACGAAGGCCCCGTTGTTCACCGCGGGCTGCTCCACCCCCCTGTGGTGATAGTCGAGGCTGTTGTTGAAATACCACTGCACCTGAGAGGGCCTGGTGTCCCAGAGGTAGCGCTTGGGGCTCGACATCCCGGTGGGTCCCATCTCCTCCTTGGCGGCCGCGGAAAGCCTGGCCGCCTCCTTCCCCACCCTCACAGTGGAGGGCCAGCGGAAGCTCTGCTTGTGGCCCCTCGAATCCCTCGCGAAACTCCACTCCTGGTTGGGGCCGAACCAGGGTTCCATGAACTCCACGGAGGTGCTCAGGGGTTCGCAGTAGACCTTGGAGGGTTCGGTGAGATCCCGGACCTCCAGAAGATAGCAGTCCGTGAGCTTGGTGCCCCCCTGGGGACTGGTCTCGACTATGACCCCGGTGATGCGGGAGTTTCCCACGTCGATGACGAGGGTGGTGTCCACCGGGGTCTCGGCCCCGGGGTTTATGACCCTCATGGGGTTTCCCATGCCCCCGGAAAGGGCCAGCCCCTCGAGAAGGGTCTCGTAGAGGGCCAGGTACTCGGTCAGGATGGTTTGCCCGTCGCTGTCGTAGGCGTAGCTCTCGAAGAAGTCGGTGATGCTCGAGAGTTTGTCCTTGGGATGTTTCCGCTTGTGGTTCTCCCAGGAATCCTTCAAGGCCTTCTTCACCCACTCGAGGTCGTCCAGAAACCAGGCGTTGTCCCTCTCGTGCCAGGCGAGACTGAAGGCCGAGGACCCTTCCACGTCCCTCGGGGAGAGGGCGTGATAGACGCTGGTGTCCTGGCTCAGGTCCGAGCCCCCTTTCGGGACCTCCACCTGGGGGTCTATGACCATGGTGAGGGTCCAGACGTTTCTCCGGGGGTCCTCGGGCGGGGTGAGCCAAATCCGGGCCCAGTCCGTGGGGCCGTAAGAGTACACGGGGCTTTGGTCGGGGTTCTGTCCCTGATGGGCGAAAAACGGAAAGGGCAGCCACTGCCTCTCGAAGACCCTGAAGGCGGTCCCGTACTCCACTTGGTAGTGCGGGTTGTGGACCGTCTTGTTTATCCTGTTCTGATAAAAATCCTCCCCGCCCTTCTCCGAGGGCACTTGCTCCAAGGGCACGAGGACGGTCTTGTTCGACCCGCGCTCGTCCCTTCTCACGTGGAAAGGCTTCTTGGTCTTGCCCAGGGGGTTTTTCCCCGTGACCACCGGGTCAAGATCGATCTTGAAATTCATGAACTGCAGAGCCGCTCCGGGAACGATGGTGTAAAAGGACTGGCTTTTCATTGGCGTCTCTTTTCCGTTTGGTCGCGATGATTCGGGTCGGGGGGATTCGGCGAACCCGTTCATTGTACATCAAATCGCCCGCGATTAGGCCCCGTTCCCCCGATCGCCCCGCCCGAAAGGCAATAATCAGTTCTTCCCCGCGTAGGTGAAAATCGAATCGAATTTTTCCCCTCCCCGGCTCTGGAGCCAACAGACCGCGGGAGCTCCCTTGGCCGGGGTCTCGCAGGTGACCGTGGTGGGGGTGTAGGAGAGCGAGTCCCCGGGGCAACTCGGGCCGGAGTCCGCGATGGTGACGGATGCCCCTTCCTTCACGGCGACGCCCGTCGCGAGGCAGGTGTCCTTGTAAGCCCCGTCGGAGTCGTACTGGTCCACCGTGACCTTGGCCTCCCCGCTCTCGTTGAAGCAGTATTTGTAGATGACCGGAAGCGAATTCAACTTGCTGACGAGATTGGCGTCGGAGATCCAGCAGCCCTCCAGAAAGGACAGGTCCTCCCCCGTCTCCGGGATCACGAGCTCTTCCGCCGGCCCGACGGGGGGACGCGACGCCGCGGGCCCGACGGGGGGACGCGACGCCCGCGGGGGCGAGGCGGCCGGGGGAGCCGCGGTTCCCGTCGGACAGAGGGCCAGGGCCGCGAAATAGCCGTTCCTGAGAATGTCCCTTTCCCGCTTGAGTTCCCCTTCCTTCCGTTGTTCGAGGAGGAGCTCCCGTTCCCGATCCTCCGCCCCCGCCGCGAGGGGAAGCTCCCTCATCCCGGGGACGAGGAGGAAGAACAAAAGAAGGGTCGCGAGAAAAGCGAGAAAAGCCGAAAGCGGGAACCAGGGGAGGCCGCGGCCGTCCTCTTCCGCCGCCCGGGACACCGGGACGGGGATCGTCCGGAACCCTTCCCCGCTCACGGGGTCCGGGACGGTCGTCGATTCCCCGGTCCTCACCGGTTCGGGCGGTGACGGGGGCGGCGGCGGAACGAAGCCCTTGAACTCCGGCTTCACCCCGGCGAGGATGCTTTGAATCTTCTCGCGTTGTTCCACCGTGATGACCTTGGACAGGCCGGCCCCCTTGGACCCGGAAACCGGGGCCATTCCCCAGGCGCAGAGGACCGGCTTCCCCCCCACGGCGTAAACCTCCGAAGCGCCGCCGACGCCCGCCAAAACCCCGGCGATGGCGGTCGCGAGCTTGGAGATGAGTTTTCCCGCGAGCTTCCTTTGCCCGGAAGGGGACACCATGAGTTTGGCGCTGCAAGAGGCGAAACTCGCCGCCCACCGGCACATGAGGTCGTGAACTTCCCGGGATTCCTCCGGATTCAGCTCTTCGAGCTTTTGAACTTTCCCCTCCAGGGAGGTGTGCCAGGCGACGCTCCCTTCCCTTGGTCTTTCGACGGGTTCGGCCAGGACCAGGGCGGCGTCTTCCGACACTTCCGTTTTAAGAAGCTGAAACAGGAGCCCGTAGATTTGGCAGATCGTTATCCCGTCGCGGGATTCCGGATAAAAGTCGCTCGTGTCGGTGACGTGGAGAAGCTGGGGCATGCGGGAAAGCGCCTTAACGAAAAACGGGCGGCCGGGGCCCTTCGAAAACCGGGGCCGCTCGCGAACGTTGCAAGATTCGTGCTGAAAAAAAATCGGAAGGTTTTCGGGAGGCAAAGCCGGAAAAATTATGAGATCGACTTCGCATTATAAGCCAATCGCGGGGTTTTTGAAAACCCGGATTTCCGGACCTTTCCGGACCGGGGGTTCGGGAACACCCGTTTAGGGCGAAACATGATAAAATGGATGATAAAATATCAAAAAAAAGCTAAAATAGAGATAAATATGCATAAAATAATCATAATTCGCCATGCTCGCAATCCCGGCGAACGCGACCGGAAAGGCCTCGCGGTTCGGGTGAAATCGGCGCGTCCGCGCGGCGCCCCCCCCAAAAAAATGTTTTCGCGAACGCGCTTTCGCGGAGCGCGCGTCGGAGTCGGCCGTTGAGGGCGATTTACCCCCGCCCCGCCAAGTCGGGACGCGAAGTTGATTTCGAAACAAATTTTTTCCGACCGAACGTCCGAAACCGGTTAACGCGGGGAATCGTTCAATTCTTCCCGACGCGGATGAAAGTCACGTCGAATGTTTTCCCCATTAAGTTACGCATCCGACAGACGGCGGGAGCGCCCTTGGTCCGGGTCTCGCAACCGATTACCGAGGGGGCGTACGAGTCGACGGGGCATTTCGCGCCGAAGTCCCGAATGGTCACGGAAGCCCCTTCCCTGGTCGCCGTCCCCGACCCCAGGCACGTGTGCTCGTAGTTTCCGGCGGAGTCGTATTGGTCCACCGCGCTCCGGGCTTCACCCCTTTCGTTGAAGCAGTACATGGCGACGATGGGAAGGGAGGTCCTGCTGTTGACGAGAGGGGAGTCGGAGATCCAGCAACCCTCCATAAAGGACAGGTCATCCCCCGTCTCGGGGATCTCGAGTTCTTCCGTCGACCCGAGAAGGGGAATCACCAAGGGGCGACCCGAGCAGTCGACGAGCGCCGCGAAATAACCGTTTCTCAGAATGTCCCTTTCCCGCTTGAGTTCCCCTTCCCTCAGTTGTTCCCGGGCGAGCTCCCGGTCCCGTTCTTCCGCCCCCGCCGCGAGGGGAAGCTCCCTCATCCCGGGGACAAAGAGGAAGAACAAAATGAGGGTCGCCGCGAAAGCGGGAAAAGCCAAAAGCAAGAACCAAAGCGGGCCCCGTTCCGTCTCGACGGGCGACGGCGGCGGAGGCGGCGACGGGAAAAAAGTCAGGGGCGGAGGCCGCGACTCGGGCGGGATCGCGGGCGGCGGAGGCGGCGGAACGAAGCCCTTGAACTCCGGCTTCCCGCCCTCGAGGATGCTCCGAATCTTCTCGCGTTCTTCCGCCGTGACGGCCCGGGACGCCTTGGCTCCCTCGGAGCCGGAAACCGGGGCCATTCCCCAGGCGCAAAGGACGGGTTTTTCCCCCACCATGTAAATCTTCGCCGCGCCGCGGACGCCCGCCAAAACTTCCGCCATCGCGGTCGCGAGCTTGGAGACGAGTTTTCCCGCGAGCTTTCTTTGTACGGAAGGGGAGGCCAGGAGTTTGCCCCCGAGGGAGGCGAAGCGCGCGGACCAAAGACACATGAGGTCGTAAGCCGCCCGGGCCTCCCCGGGATTCAGCTCTTCCAAAGTCCTGACCTTCCCCTCAAGAGAGGTGTGCCAGGCAACGCTCCGCTCCCCGGGTCTTTCGACGGGTTCGGCCGGGACCAGGGCCGCTTCTTCCGACACCTCCGTTTTCAAAAGTTGAAACAGGAGTCCGTGAATTTGGCAGGGCGTTATGCCGTCGAAGGATTCGGGATAAAAATCGCCCGCGTCGGTGACATGGAGGAGTTGGGACATTCCGGAAAACACCTTAAAAAAAAATAGAAAGATTTTCGGAAGGGAAAGCGTGAAAAATCGCGAGGTCAAATTCGCGTCGCGGGACAATCCCGGCCTTGTCGAAAACCGGGAACTCGGCGGCGGGCGCTTCCGGAGAAAAGCGCGGCGGGTAAGCCGAAATAATTTCAAAGGGAAATTTTCGCGCCGCGCCCGCGGGATTCGAGGAGGGACGCGAAAAAAAATCATCCCCCCCGGAACGTCGAAAACGACGGCCGCGCTCCGGGGATAGGTTTGCCGGGCCCGAGCCCTCAACCTTTTTTGGTCTTCCCCAAATAAGTGAAAACGGAGTTGAAAGTTCCGGAACCTTGTCTCTGGCTCTTCACGGTGCATTCGGCCTTGTCGGACGAATTGTTTTTGCACCGAAGCCTTATGGGGTAATACTCGCCGTTCCCGGGGCCGCATTTGGCGCCCCCGTCGAGTATGGCCAAGACCCCGTTCGCGAGGTTCGCCCTGGCCTTGGCGCGGCAGGTGTCCACGACCCTCCCCTGGGAGTTTTTCTCGTCTATGGAGACGTCGGCCGAGCCCGACTTATTGAAGCAATAGACGTAGATTACCGGTTGATGGTTGGTGTTGATGAGGCCCGTGCCCGATTGCCAGCATCCCTCGAGAAAACTCAAATCGCTCGCGTTCTTCGGGATGACGAGGTCGGTGTTGGGTTTGGGCGGTGTCGGGGCGGCAGGTTCCGGCTTGGGGGGCGGAACGGGTTCGGGCTTGGGAACGGGTTTCGGCGGCGGCGGCGGCGGAGGAGGAGGCGGCGGGGGAGGATCGTCCGGGACGGCCACCATCACCTTGGGCGGATCCGAAGTCTTCCCCGTTTCCGGCGGAGTCGGGTCCAGAGATGCCAGGGGGCCCGGCAGGCGGGTCGCGCCTTCCTCGTAAACCATGTCCCCCGCGTCGTCCGGCGGATCGGCGGGAGAACAGGAAAGCAAGGCCCCCTGATAGGCCTCCTTCATGAAAACCAGTTCCAGCCTGAGAGTCTCCTCCAGGTCGGCCGCTTCCCCGTAAGCGGTCGAGGGTTCGGCGAAACGGTTCCTCAATGATTCGAAGAGCCCCGGGATCAGAAAGAGCCCCAAAGCCAAAAGAATGATTAAAGTCAACAGGGCCATCCCGGCCGTCGCGAAAAAGGTTCCGAGACCGCCGCCCCTGGCGGGCGGAAAGGCGGGATCCCCGGGGCCGGCGAAGGGGACGGGGGCTCCCGGGACCGGGCCGAAAAAGGCTTGCGAAAGGATCGGCGCCGCCGGGACGGGGGGAGGGGCCGACTCGGTCAGGCCATGGGACATTTTGGGGCTCCCGGCGAGGGAGGTCCGCGCCATTCCCCAACCCACGAGGACCGGTTCCCCGCCGACGAGATAAACCGTCCGATCGGGCGAGGAAAGATTTTCGTCGGGAGGGCGGGAGGCGATTTCGCCCGCGAGGGTCGCGATTTTGGCGACGATTTTTCCCGCGAGCCTTCTGTCGCCGGACTTGGAGGCGAGAAGCGACGCGGCCAACGCCGAAAATTTCCGGGCGTGTTCCGCGAGTTTCCGGTTCGCTTCCTCCGCGTCCGTTCCCGGGTCGCCGTAAGCGAGGACCTCCCCTTCCAGGGAGGTGTGCCAGGTCACGGTGTCCCCCTTGGAATTCTCCTGCGGCTCCGCCGGAAAGGCCGCTTCCGCCGGACCCAGCTCCGTCTCCAGGAGCTGACGGATCAGTCCGTAAGAGGAACCCGTGGTCAGGCCCTCGAAGGACTCGGGATAGTACTCCCGCAGGCTGGTGGCGCGAAGAAGTTGATGGGGCATGGTCTTTCGGCGATTCGTCCCCCCGTCGAACGAAACCGGCGGACGCGTCGTTCGGGGCGTTCGGGTCGTTCGCGGCGAAGGCCGCGGAAAGCGCGTCCCCGACCGGGGGGTCATGTGGATATTTTAAGGCCGCCGCGGCGAAAAGTTAAGCGGGCCGGGACCGGTTCCCGTCCGCTCTAGCCGGATCTCGTCTTGCCCAGATACCTGAAGACGGAGTTGAATTGTTTCGCCTCCGGGATCTGGCTCCTTCCCGAGCAGGCCGCGGTGTTTCCGCCCGAGTTTTCGCAGCGGATTAAAGTCCTCGGGTAGTTGGCGTGGGTTTGGCACTTGGGGCCGTTGTCCCTG
>JAITKT010000304.1 GCA_031278225.1 Deltaproteobacteria bacterium | reverse complement strand
CTCCCGGCCCCGCGGCCGGAACGCTCTTCCGAAACGACGTCACCCCACGGGCGCCGGTCCCCCGGCGCCCGGACGTTTTCCGAAGGCCCCCGACCGCCGGAAAACACCGCTACGCGACGGGACGTGGCGCAGCCTGGTAGCGCACCTGAATGGGGTTCAGGGGGTCGCTGGTTCAAATCCAGTCGTCCCGACCATCCGCGAAGGGTTCAAGCGACGCTTGAGCCCTTCGCTTTTTTCAAGGGGGGGTCCTCCCCGTTTTTCGGCTCTCCCCCGGCTTTCCGGCCGTTTTCCCCCCAATCGTTCCCCCCGCTCGCGCCCCGATCCCCCCCGACGGTCCCCCCGACGGTCCCCCCGACAATCCCGCGACCGCCCCGCGAAAATCCCCCGCCGCTCCCCGGCATATCGTCCGATCCCGCCCCGTCCGAAAAGAAGTCCCCCCCTCCGTCCGGCCCTTCCCCGAGTTGACATCGGGGGGACGCGATTCCATAATTGTTTTTCAATCGACGGCCCGAACCCGTTTTCCCCCTCGTTTCGGCCCTCTTTCCCCCCGGAAATCCCCGTCGCTTTCCCGAACGCCGCCCGACGCTTCCCGGGGCTTCCCCGGACGCGTCCCCGCGCCGCGAACGAAGAGCCCGGGGCCCCGAGGGGATAATCCCCGAAACGGCGGGGGAAACCGGGCGCGGGGTCGGCCCGGTTTCGGGCCGGCCCCGCGCCGGGTTCGATCCGGGTCCGATCCGAATCCGATCCGGGTCCGATCCCAATCCCGCCCCCGGTTTTCCCCCGAAGAGGGTCCCATGTTTCTGAAACGCATCGAAATCGCCGGCTTCAAGTCCTTCACGGAGCGCACCTCGGTGCCCTTCAGTCCGGGGATCTCGGCGGTCGTGGGACCCAACGGCTGCGGAAAAAGCAACATCATCGACGCCATAAGGTGGGTGATGGGGGAACAGAGCCCCAAACTCCTCCGCGCCCGGACCATGGAGGACCTTCTCTTCAACGGGGCCAAAAACAAAAACCCCGCCGCGGTGGCGGAGGTGAGTCTCACGCTCGCCCGGGAAACCCCGGAAGGCCCCGCGGAAATCTCCGTCACGAGAAGGCTCTACCGGGGAGGGGAGAGCGAATACCTCATAGGGAGAAACCCCGGAAGGCTCAAGGACCTCATCCGCTTCTTCATAGAGGCGGGCATGGGCACGAGGGCCTACGCCATCATAGAACAGGAAAAGGTCGGAAAACTCGTGGACGCCCGTCCCGAGGAGAGAAGACTTTTGCTCGACGAGGCGGCCGGGATAACCCGTTACAAGGACCAAAAGAAGGAATCCGAAAGAAAGATGGAGACCGCGACCCAAAACATGGCCGCGGTGGGGGCCGTGATGGCCGAAACCGCGAAACAGCTCCGCGCGGTCTCGAAGCAGGCCGCGAAGGCCCTCAGGCACGAAGCCCTCAAAAACGAGCTTAAAAACCTGGAATTGCGCCTCTTCGCGGGGAAATTTTTAAACCTCACCGCCAAAAAAACGGAGCTCGCCGGTCTCTTCGGGGAAAAAAAGGCCCGCGCCGCGGCCCTCATCGCCAAGGCCTCGGAGGAGGAACTCGCCCTCGAAAACCTGAGGCTCCGGGACAACAGGGCCGCCCAGCTCCTCGAGGAGGAACTGAACCTCCGCCACGGTCTCGAGGAGACCCGGACCCGTCTCGAGGCCGAAACCCGAAACCTCGAAACCTCCCTCGCCCACAAACTGGAGCGCCGGGCGAAGGACGAGGAGGCCCTCGCGAATCACGAATCCGAAAAGAGCGGCTACGCGCGGGAGGAAAAGAGACTCTCGGAAATACTGGAAACCCTCGAGTCCGAATGCCTGGACCTCGAAGAAGAGGCACTCGCCGCGAAGGAGGAATGCGAAACCGCCAAAGCCCTCCACGACGCGAGCGAGGCCGGGGCCAAAGCCGCGGCCCGGGAAACGAACGCCGCCGCCGACGCCCTCGCCCGGGCCTCCGAAACCCTCGCGGGCGCCCTGAGCCTCCGGGAACATTTGAAAATTCGGGAGAGAGAGCTCGAACTCGAGAAAAACGAGATCGAAAACACCCTGAAGGACGCCCTGGACAAGGTGACCGGAAGGGAAAGGTTTAAAATCACGCTCGAAAACGACCTCGCCCGGGCCGAGGAAGAACTCTCCCTTCTCGCGAAAGACGAAAGGGTTGCCAAACGCGCCCTCGAGGAAGCCGTCGCGACCCTCGGCCCCGCCGAATCCGAGGTCGCGGCCCTCGGCGCCAAGCTCCGGATCCTCGAAAACCTCGAGGCCTCCTTCTCCTGGCACCCCGCCGCGGTGGCGGAGCTCATGTCCCGGGAGGACCTGGTCGAAGAGGGCCTCATGGGCCCCGTCTCCGACAACATCCCCGTTCCCGGGGGCTACGAGAAGGCCATGGAGGCCTTCCTCGGGGAAAGGCTCTCCTGGCTCGTCGCGAAAGACCGCGCGGTGGCCCTTAAGGCCCTCAAAATCGCCAAAGAGGAAAACCTCGGTCCCTGCGGCTTCGCGGTCCTGGACGGTCTTCCCAAAAACCGCGACCTCGACAGGGCCCTCCTCGGAAACTTCACCCTCCTGGACTCGGAAACCCCCGAAAAATCATCGGGGAATCCCCCGGGGGAGCCCCCCGGCTCCCCCGGGGATTCCCCGTCCCCCGACAACCCCGTCGCCCGCGCCGACGCCCCCGCCGACGCCCCCCGCGACACCTTCGCCCTCCTCCTCTCCCTCCCCCCCGCGGGCGTCTTCCTCACCAAAGACGGGGACCTCGTGAGCCCCGCCTTCGTGACGGGCTCGGGAAACGGATCGTCCGGGAAAAAAGACCCCGTCCCCGGGTCCGCCGGCCGGGGCGGGAGGGAAGAGGGGAAAGCCGGGGATCGGGGCCGCGCCCCCTCCGGAAAGAAAGCCCCGGACAAAACCCGGGCCGACCCCTCCCCGGAAACAACCCGAAAACAAACCGAACAAAGCCGCGACAAAGGCTTGTTGAGACGGGTCAGGGAAAAGGAAGACACCAAAAAGGAACTGGACCGCGCGAACCGGGTTTTGGAAGAGGTAAAAACGAGGGTCGACTCCCTCCGGGAGGCCCTGACCAAGGCCTCCGAAGCCGTTTCGACCAAACTCTCCCTCAAAAACAATCTCCTCTCCGACCTCTCCCGCGCGAATTCCAACTTGACGGAGGCCATGGCCGCCAAAAACGGTCTTTCCATCAGGGCGGGGTCCTTGGACAAAGAAATCGCGAGGGTCGGGGAAGACATGTCCAAAACCCTCGAAAAAACACTCGCCGCCGAAGAAGCCAAAACCGCGGCCGCGGAAAAACTCGCGAGCCTGAAGGAAGATCTCGGGGCCTTGAGCGAAAAGGAAAAGGCCGAGGCCGAAATCCTCTCCGGTCTCAGGGAACGGGAGCTCGAAGCCGCGAGGGACGCGAACCTCGCCCGGGAAAAACTGGACGGAAACGCCCGGGAACTGGAAAAGGTCAAAAGTTTTCTGGGAAGCATAGATTCCCGGAAAATCGCCCTCGAAAAAGAAATAGTCGCCTTGGGAAAAGAGAGGGAAGAAATCCTCGCCAAACTGGAGACCGCGAAAAAGGACATGGAGGGCATCCCCGAAAAGGTCACCGCCTCTCTCGAAAAACTCGCCTCCCTCCGCGAATCCCGCGCCGCGATGACCAAAGACCTCGAATCCGGGGAAACCTCCCTCCGCCTCGCCCGCAAGGCCCGGGAAGAAGCCCAGGACGACCTTAACGCCCTCGAAAAAGACATGATGGAGACCTCCTTCGCCCTGGACAAACTCAAGGAAAACCTCGCCCGCGACTGGCGCTCCGTCTTCGCGGAACCGGAACCCGAAAAGGAAGAGGCGAAGGAAGAGGAAAAAGAAGAGGAAAAAGAAGAGGAAAAAGAAGAGGAGAACGAAGAGACAAAACGAAAGGAAGACGCGGGAGCGGGCGAACCCCTCCCCGACGAAAAAAAGGAGAACTCCGCTCCCCCCGTCCCCGGGGCCGCCGCGGCCCCGGGGACGGCTTCCGGGGAAAACGGAGCGGCCTCTCCGACGCCCGCGGAAGCGGCCTCCGCCCCCGAAACGTCCGAAACCGCGGAAGGCGGGTCCGGCCCGGACGGCCCCGCCCGAGGAAACCCGGAGGACGCGGAAAACGCGACCCGCGGGGAAGACCGCTCCCGCGACCGAAACAATCCGGACGCCCGCGACTCCGACGAAGACGAATCCTTCGACGACGCCGAAGGCGTTCGCCCCGCCGCGGACCTCCCCCCTCCCCCGGCTCTCCTGAATCCCCTCGATTACCTCGACGAAGAGCTCCCGGAAAACGCCGACGAAAGGATCCGGGACCTCCGGGAAAAACTCCTTGCCCTGGGGGAAGTGAACCCCGATTCGGTTGAGGAGGAGCGGGATCTGAAAAAACGCCACGACTTCTACCGGGTCCAACGCGCGGACCTCGAGAAAGCCATAAAAGACCTTAAGGAAAGCATAGAAAAGATAAACGCGATCTGCGCCGAAAGGTTCGCCGAAACCTTCAACAACGCCTCTTTGAAATTCCGGGAAATATTCCCCGTCCTCTTCGAGGGGGGCGAAGGCTGGCTGGCCCTCTCGGAACACGAGGACCCCCTCGAGGCCGGGGTGGAGATCCACGTCCATCCCCCCGGAAAAAAGATCATGGTCATGAGCCTCCTTTCCGGGGGAGAAAAGGCACTCACGGCCCTTGCCCTCATCTTCGCCCTCTATCTCATAAAACCCAGTCCCTTCTGCCTTCTGGACGAGGCCGACGCCCCCCTGGACGAGGCCAACATCGACCGTTTCAACAGACTCCTCCGGAAACTCTCGGACTCTTCCCAGATCATCATGGTCACCCACAACAAAAGAACCATGCAGATAAGCGACACCCTCTACGGGGTCACCATGGAAACCCCGGGCGTTTCCCGCCTCGTGAGCGTGAACCTCTCCCTGGC
>JAITKT010000258.1 GCA_031278225.1 Deltaproteobacteria bacterium | reverse complement strand
AAAACGAGCGCGAGAATGTTTGAAGTTGTCGAAAAAATCCTTGGCGAGGTAATATCAACGAAATTATTTGCTTCGAAATGACATTCCATTCCGAAACCGACAAATCAGGCTATGTCCCAAAAGCATTGCTCCGAAGCGTCCGATGCGCGCGGCGGCGTAAAACAAAAAATATCGCGGTTTTCTTCGCAATTAGACACGACACGCTTCAGGGCTTCCTAGCGAAAACCTGTTTTTACGGTGCTCGGGAAACAAAAAAAACCCCAACGGAACCGACCCGACTCTGGCAAGTTCTGTTGGGGCAAAGCGTACGGATATATATCGATTTTCGATTAAAGGCTTTGTGGAAGCCGGAAAGCGTAAGCTCAGGTTTGCGTATCTTCGAAGAAGACGCCTCTCCGTATGAAGAGAGAGAGAGAGAGAGCAATAATCATGCCAACATTTCGAGACAAAAACGCGTCAACTTTCTCCGCCAAAAATTCAGGTTGTTCTAGAATTGCGTCAGTCATTGCATTCTTTCATTCGTGAAAAATTCTGCCGGCAGAAGACCTTTTGACGAAATCAGACTCCGTTACGGAAAATCGTTCATCACAATGCGGGGGAAATTTTTTGTCAGCCAAGCTGTCCCGGCTTCCTCTTCGACTTCTTTTTTCCAATTTTTCCAATGAGACGAATCTTTGCGTTTTGGGCAAAAATTGATTAAAACAAACCTTGACTCACTTGTCAAGATTTCCCTTGAATTGTAAAATTAGAATCTATTTCCGCATTCACATTCGAAAAAACGGTTTTCGCCGACGAGATATATACATATATTAAGAATATATTATATATATAAAAATTTTAAATATATAATGAAAATTATTAATTGTATTAGATATATTTATATGATAAAAGGTGATATAATAACATCCAAGCAATATGTTTTAGCCTGAAATTTTCGCATGAATTAGGCAAAGATGAGCCTTAAAAGCCTCTTAAAGAGTCAATTCCGGTTTGCGGCGAGACCTTTGAAAGGGCGAAACAAGCTCCGAAGACTCTCGAGGCGGCCAAGAAGAGAGGGAGCCGAATTTGAAATCCTTGAAACCCGCTTCCGGGAGTTTTGATTGGCGGTAAAGAAGCCGTGTTTGGGGCGTTATTCTCTCCGTCCGCCGCCCGACACGCCGAGGGAAGCGCATTCGACCCCGTCAAAGCCGAAATGAAAAATCGGGTGAAGAGTAAAGGGTTTCGGCGTCGCGCCTGCCCCGCCAAGAATCGATGACGCTCAAGGTAACGGTCGAACGAGTCTCGAAAGCGAATAGGGTTCGGACGACGGGACCCCGTCTTGTCGCCACCTCAAGGTCTTACCGGCGCGTTTTACCGTTCTCGGCGATTATCGCCAAATGTCATCTATTTGTCTTTACGTCTTTGTCGGTTCGGTCCGCCCGCGCGGCCCGTCACCTTTTGCCATGAGAGCCGGCGCTCCTGAAACGGGCGAGACCCTCCAGTCCGGCGTTCAAAAAGACCGCCAGGTTGTCGACGTAGGAGTCCGCCGCCTCTCTGGGCATGTCCAGAATCACGGTCTCGAAAACCGAGTTGAGACATATTTTGTTTAAAACCCGAAGAAGCGTCGCGTCCGTCACCGATCCATGACCTTCGACCGCTTCCCCTGGCTCCGGGTGTTCCGCATTCAAATTCACGAGGCGGTTCGCGAAGTCTTCCAAGGTTGAGCCTTCGGCTCCCGTGAGAAGCAACTTGAAATCGTCGAAATTCGCGTAGACGTAATCCGTCAAACGCTTAAGCCTCTCTGTCGGGAGATCCGGGCCGGCGCGCGTCTCGTCGATTTCGAGTGAATTGAAAAATTTATTTTTTGTCCCCTCGAACATGGTCTCCATTTCTTTGGTAACTTCGGAGACCAAGCTTTCAAAGAGATGATTCTTGTCCTTGAAGTGTCTGTACACGGCTCCCGTGGTGAGTCCGGCATTCTTGGCGATGATTCTCAGTGACGCCTTCTGAAATCCTTTGGACAAGAATTCCTTCTTGCCGGAAATGAGTATCGAGAGCCTGGTCTTATCTTTTCGGCTCTCTCTTATGTGTGTTACCTCCAAGATGATACTCCTTTTAGCGGGAAAAACGTGTCACGTCTCGTTTGAAAATATCAAAACGTCGAAAAGAAGTCAATGGTTTTCCTAACTTTTTATTTGTATTTAATTAAAATTTACAATTGCTTTTAGCCACTGATATCGCTCGCATACTTCATTCGTCAAATTAATCCGGACGACGATCCGACGATAACGGACATCTGACAGCCGCTAAATCCCAAAAAAACATTTACGGTACAAACCACTTCCCGACGCCGCCGCGAAAAAACCCCGAAACGTACGTCAGGTCATTTCAATAAACATATCGACGCCGCCTCAAGAATATATATTTATCATCAAGGTTTGTTTTGTCAAAAAATCGACCGCAAATCACACCCGCTTCGCTCTCGAAAACTTTGTCGGACCCCGCGGCTCCGATGACAACAATAATCGAAGGAAAAACGTTAAAAAACCGACGGCGCCGTAAATAAATAAACGATCGAATCCTCGGATGAAGTCCGACATCATCGCTTCGTTCAAAACACCACTCTTCTTTCCGCAATACGAACGCGACTCTAAAAACACACGAAAAATTTACCGCCGGTCCGCCCGGCCGGATCTCGTTATCTTCATTCAAAGCGGGGATTTTCGCGCGGTTCTCTCGAGAAACGATTCATGTCTTGGCCATGCTTTTGTAAAAGTAATTTAAAAAGACGACCCGCTTTCGGTTCCGCTCCCGGTTTCGGGTGTTAACACAAAAACACCTCCCGCCGTTCATTCGGAGAAAGTCGTTTTCCGATCCGAGGAATCGATCATTGACGGAAAACCGGTGGTTTTCGGGACAATCGCCTCGTCAAACCGCTCTTTCCCCGCTCGCGCGATGACCGGCGCCGCTTCGGTCACGACCTCGAAAGAGTGTCGGGTAGAGTGAGAATTCTCCGTCATGGCGTTCCCACCGAAGAAAAACACGACCCGAACGAATGACGACTCGACCGTCTCCCCGACGACGCCGAACGCGGATAAAATTTCGAAGGGATCAAGCCCTTTCAAAAAAGTCGGCCAAAGCCCCGAAAGCGAACATACAAATGCCGCCAAAGCATTATTATTGGCATGTTTTAACTTAACATAGCTTATAATATACATTCATATTAATGGTCGCGACCCACCGATCGTAAAGTCGGATTTGTCGTTTTTTGGAAACGGCAGTTTATTTTTTCGGTTGCCGTTGAAATTATTTTTTGCTTTGTTGCCGACGGATTCATCGCATCTTTTCCCGTCCGTTTTCGGTTTGGCTCCCGAAAAAGGGACGGTTTATTGAGCCATTATCATCGTCTTATTTTCTGTTTTAAATCCGACTCCGGAAATGGCGAATTGTTCATCACATTTCCTAATTGTGTTAACGACATCGGATTCAGTCAACTTTTTCTCACTCCGTCCAAACTTTTCTCTTGACATGTTTTTGGAGTTGCTCTAGGATACACTCACGCCGAAAAAGAAAATCAGCGGACGGCCCGAAACGGGGAGAGGAGCCGTAAAAACAAACAACCGCGGACCGACAATCCTTCGGAACCGGAACTCGCGAATGACCGACAACCCCGGGCGCGTTTTTGACGCGGAGTCGGGTACCCTCCGAAAAACATTCCGGACCTTTTCGCTCCCCACGACAATCCATGCCGTTTCGGATGATTTCGTCGGAAACGGTATTTCTAAAACCCGTCTTTCGGAACGCTTTCCGAAGGACGTAAGTGAAACTTTGTCTTTTTTTCGAGTATGCGGCCTTTTTACAGGGTCTTTTCCCGGTTAGTTTTTTCGACGCCCGTTTGTTTCCCCGAGTGAAACATTCTCCAAGACGCTTCTCGAAACCGCGAAACCGGATTTCATCGCAATTTGCGGAGAGTTCTTTTCCATGACCGATTACGATTCCAATGATTCCTCAGTGTCCCGTGCCTCCGATGTTTCGCGTTTTACCTCGGGAACCTGCCCCGTCCCCGCGAACGGACTTCCTTCGCGCGACCGCGCCGACGTCGTCGCGATCCCCCTTCCCCCGAAGCTCGCCAAAGAAGAACCCGGGGAACGGGAAAAAGCCGCCGCGGCGCTTAAGGTCGCCGTCATGGCGGACATCTTCCTCGCGGCCCGAAAGATCGCCGGGCTCCGCCGTTTCGGGACGCGCGATTTCTCCAAGCAGGTCGATTTCTTGTGGTTGTACAGAAGGACGGCCTTCGACGCCTCGGGGGATTCCCGCTCCCCGACGCGCGAAACCTTCGATGACGACAAAAGGGAGTTGTCCGACTTTGGAAAAACCCTCCTCGCGTTGACCGCGGATCTTTTCGGGAATTCCGCGACCGAATCCGCGGGGCGCGCGGACCCGGCTCCCATGGATTCCCCGGGAGCGGAGGCCCCAGAGGTCCTCGCCCTTCCCCCCGACTTCTTTAACGAAGCTTTGGACTTGACGCTCCCGAGACCTCTTTCCGACGGGAAGGCATTCCCCGACAAGCCCACTTTCGAAAACGCTTCCCGCCCCGCCTCGGACAGCCGCGAGGAAAACTCCCTCGAACCGGAGGTGCCCGCGGTTCCCTTCGACCCATGGGAGGACGCTTCGGACTTGGCGCTCCCCGGACCTCCCTCCGACGGGAAAGCACGCCCCGACAAACCCTCTTTCGATGATGTTTCCCAAACCCCGACGGACGTGCGTGAGGAAAAAACCCTCGCGCCGGAATCGCTCCCGAAGTGGGTGAACACGCCGGTTCTGACGGAGGCCGAGGAGGATTCCGGGCTTCCCCCGGATTCATGGGACGATGCGTCGGACCTCGCGCTCCCGGGACCTCCCGCCCGCGGGAAGGCATCCCTCGACAAATCCTCTTCGGAGGACGCCTCCCTCTCCCCGGCGGACAGGGGAAACACCAAAGCTCCGACATCCCCCGCGAAGTTTGAAAAGACTCTCGTCTTGACGGAAATCACGGCGGATCCCGACCTTCCCCCGGACCTTTGGGACGACGCTTCGGATCCCGGGCTTCCCTTCGACCCGCGGGACGAACCGTCGGACCTCGCGCTCCCGAGACCTCCCGCCGACGGGAGGGGAAATCGCGACAAGCCCTCCTTCGGAGCCTCCGGCCGAACCGCGACCTCGCGCAAAATGCCTTACGTGGTGGAGATATCCGAAAGGCAGGGCAAGGACTTCGTGAAGGTGGTCCCGGAGGCGACGCGCGAGATCAAGCCCCCGAAACCCGGGATGCTCATCATCAAAGCCGAGGACCTGGAGAGGGTCAAACGAGAGAAGATGACCCTCTTAAAGGAGGAAAACCCCGACTACGCGAGGTTGCGGGCCTGCGACAGATTGCTGGGTCTGTTGAACAAGGCCCGGGTGTTCGACAACGGCAGCACTTACTACAGGATCGCCAAACACTACGAAATCGGGAAGGGAGTGAACGCGGATCCGGGGGAGGCGCTGAGATGGTATCTCGTCGCGGGAGAAAAGGACAACAAAGGGGCTCTGTACAGAGCGGGCCGAATCTGCCACTTCGGCATCGGCGTCCCCCAAGACCTCGAAAGGGCGAGGGAGCTGTATCGCATGGCTGCCGTCGGGCACAACACCCTGGCCCAGGCGTGCTACGCCCACATGTGCCACAAGGGCGAAGGGGGACCGAAAAACGAGAAACTGGCCAAATCGTTCTTCAAGAAGTCCGAAGCCACCGAAAACTCCTTCTACCTGGGAATGATGGGTTACAAGTACGAAAACGGGGAAGACCTCCCCCGGAGCATGGAAAGGGCCGTGCGGTTTTACCGCCTGGCGGCCGAACGGGGGAACGAAAACGCCCGGAACAGGCTTTGCGAAATTCTGTGCCAACAAATGATTGCCAATGAGGAAAAAAACGCGGTCGCCGCCGAAAGACGGTCGAACGGACGGGAGACGATCACCGAGACATGAACGGAGGCGACGCCATGAGGGAGGACCACTCCCCAAAACCCCCAAACCGAGCGAAAGACTCTCCCGCCAAGGGATGCCGAGGCGTTTTCAACGGAACGGCGGCGTCCTCCGGAGGCTCTCCGACATTCATGAAAGGAAAGAGGGTTTATCCGAAACTATAAGGGACTGTCGGGAATTCGCGACCAAGGAACCGTACAAGGGGAAGTCGCGCGACGAATCCGATGACGGTCCCGAGCGGACGCCCCGACGAGCCGGGAACTCATCGGGGCACGCCGTTTTTGGATATTCTGAAAACGGGCACGAGGGACACGATCTCCTCGTCTTCGCAAACGACGGATACCTTTTTGAAGGGCAACCCGTACAGTTTGAAGAGGTTTTCCTCGGACAGAATGTCTCCGGCTTTCCCGTGACGGTAGCTTTGATCGTTGAACATCAATAACGCGTCGTCGGCTATGGTGGCGGCGTGTTGGGGGAGATGGGTCGTGAATATTATGGTGAGTCCCCTGGTTTTGTTGAGGGTGCGCATCCAATCGAGGATTAACGACTGATTTTTCATGTCCAGGGCGGAAGTGGGCTCGTCCAATATCAAAATGTCGGTTTCGGAAACGATGGCTCTCGCCAACATGAC
>JAITKT010000320.1 GCA_031278225.1 Deltaproteobacteria bacterium | reverse complement strand
CCCTTGGAGTAGGAGGTGTTGTCGTGGACGATGGCGACCTTCTTGAAACCGAGGTCCCTGACGTGCTGGGCCATGACCTTTCCCTGCTCGTCGTCCCTGGGGCAAGTCCTGAAGAAACGCTCCAGTCCCTTCTCCGACAGCCTCACCGCCGTGGAGCCGGTCGCGATTTGCACTATGCCCGCCTCGGAGTAGATGTCCTGGGTGGCCTCGGTCACGTTGGAGCCGTAGGTCCCCACGACGGCCACCACCTCGTCGGCTATGAGCTGCTGGGTGGCGAGGGTGGCGGTTTTGGGATTCCCGCCGTCGTCGGCGGCGAAAATCTCCACCTTGCGCCCGTTGATGCCCCCGGCCTGATTGAGCTCGTCGGCCAGGATGATGACGACGTTTAACATGTCCTGACCCTCGGAGGCCCAAGGTCCGGTCGTGGGTCCCATGACCCCTATCCTTATCGGATCTTCTTGAGCCGTCGCCTCCGCCGCCGAAAAGACGGCAAGCGCGAGGGCCAGCGCCAGGGTGACGCGAAGGATGATCTCTGTTGTTGACCGCATGATTTCTCCCTGTGAATTTTTTTTCTGACCGCCCGCGACCGCCCGAAAAAATGTCCGGCGGTCCCGCGCGCCTTGCTTTCGGGACGCGGGCCGGATCCGGCGGGCGTCCGGGGAAAGCCCCCGGAAGGTCCCGCGGACCCGCGGGCGGGTGACGTTTTGGGATTCGATTCTGAATTTTCGGGGCGCGGAAATCGCGTCCCCGAGAGGCGGGAAAACCAAAAAAATTTTTGACCGTCGGGAAGAGGTCCGCCGCGGAAAACCAAGGGGGAAGGCCAAGGGGGAAGGCCCGATGCCCGCGAACGGCGGCAGGATTTCCTCAGGCCTTTTGGTAAAAGGCCCGGTAGGCGTTGGCGGTCATCCAAACGTCGGCCTTGGAGGAGATCTCGAAGGGCGAGTGCATGGAGAGAACCGGGGCCCCGGAATCGACGATGTTTATGCCGTAGGCGGCGAGGGTCAGGGCCACGGTTCCGCCGCCCCCCTCCTCCTGCTTTCCTATGAGGGAATTTTGCCAGATGACGCGGCCGGAATCGTAGATCTCCCTCACTTTGGCCATGTACTCGGCCCCGGCCTCCGAGGCGCCGTATTTGGCGGCCCCGCCCGTGTAGCGGGTCAGGCAGGGACCGAAAGTGAGCCTAGCGGAGTTGAGGTCGTCGGTTATCTCCTTGAAGGTCGGGTCCTGGCCGCACTCCACGTCGGCCGACAAGGCGCTGGTCCTCGCCAGGGCCTCCAAAACGGCGTGGTGCCGGGGTTCGGTCCCGCCGGCCTCGAAGGCGCGGCCCGCCAGTCTCAGCACGAAGTTGGTCTGGGCCCCGGTGGAACCGTAGTTGCCAATCTCCTCCCTGTCGAAGATTATGAGAAGGAGGGGTTTGGTCGGGTTTTTGACTCCCAGGAGCGCCGTCAGGGCGGCGTGGACGGAAAGTCTGTCGTCCTGGCCGTAAGACCCTATGAAGGATCCGTCCAAACCGACGGTCCTCGCGGGTCCCGCCGGGACCACCTCTATCTCGGAGGATATGAGGTCGTCCTCCCTGATGCCCCACTTGTTTTCCAGGATCTTCAAGAGGGCGTTTTTGAGTTTGCCCTTGTCCGCTTTGTCCTTGGTTTCCTTGGCGTCCTTGGCGTCCTTGCCGTCCTTGGTCTCCTCCGGCGCGGGGGGAATCGAGGCGGCGAGGATGTTCAGCTTTTCGGCCGGAAAGGCGTCCGAGAGCCGTTTTTCCCTTTGGATCTTCCTGTCCATGTGGGGCAGGATGTCGGTGATGGTGAGGACGGGCTCGTTCGGGTCCTCCCCGAACGTGAACTCCATGGTCCTCCCGTCCTTGAGCGCCGTGAAGCCCCAGAGCGCCACCGGTCTCGCGAGCCACTGAAACTTCTTGAGGCCCCCGTAAAGGTTGGTCTTGAGCATCGCGAAGGTGCCGTCCTCGTAGACGCACCTGGGCTTCAAATCCAGCCTGGGGCTGTCCCCGTGGGCGACTATCAGGTTAAAGCCCTCCGCGGGGTCCGATTTCCCGGGAACGAAAATCCCGACGAGTTTGCCGTGATGGACGAGATAACCCCCGCGCCCGGAAAACCCGTCGCCCGCTCCCAAATCGGAAAAACCCTCTTTCCTCAGGATGTCGACGACGTAATCCAGGACTTTTCTCTCGGTCTTGGCGACGGTGAGAAAATTCATGTAATTTTCCGCGTGCGCCTCAATCTTCTCGCGCTCCCGCGGGGTGACTCTCTCCCATATGTTGCGTTTGCTTTCCGAATTTTGATCTTTTTCGTTGTCTTTCGCCATGTTCAAACGGTTCTCCGAGCGTGAAATGAATGCGGTGAGGGGCTTTCGCGGGGACGAGACGAAAACTTCGCGTCCCCCGAAAAAACGAAGGGGGGGGCTCCGAAGACGCGGGGGGGCTTCGGGGAAACGGGATCACCCGTCGAAAAACGAAAGCCCTTCGCGAAACCGGAAACCGTTTGCCCGCCAACCCCGGGGGAGCGGACAAACCGCGATTATATATCATTTGGCCCGAATTTTCAAACGACGGCCGCGGGGCAGCGGCGGGTTTCGGGCGCCGCGCCGCGTTCGGGTCTTTGACGTTCGAGGAGCTTCGTCGGTCAGGTAAAACGGGGGCGCGGGAACGCCTCCGGGGGAAAAACGGGGACGAATTCAATCTTGAAAAAAAGGCGCGGGACGGGAGGGTCAGGCGTTTTCGAGGTCAATCATTTTCAAACGCTCGAGACAAGCGTCCAAGGCTCCGCATTTGAAGAAGCTGAGAAGGAGATCGTCGGAAATCGGCTTCACGCGAAAGATCCCTTTCATGAAGGCCAGGACTTGGGCGGCGGAGAGTTTCATGATGTCCGGGTTGTTGCCGCTCCCCTCGTACACCAAGGGCGAGTTCCTGTTGATCTCCTTGAAATTCGCGAGGTCGTAGGAGGGGTTGTTGTCTTCGAAGAGTCTCAGCTGGCGGGCCAGGTCCTCGATCACTTTCACGAAGACGAAACCGTTGTGGTAGGGGTGAGGTTCGTAGTACTCCGAGGTGTTTTTGAGCTTTTCCATGTACCTGGTGAGGGGCCTGAAGCGCTCGTGGGGCACGGGATGAAGGGAATCCCATTTTTCGAAGACGGAACGGAGGAAGTCGTCCAAATACCCGAGGGCCGTTTCCCTCATGTCCTTGGGCACGCCGTGGAAAGCCCCGGCGATCGCTCCCGCGACGGAAGCTAGGGTGTCGCTGTCGCCGCCCAGGGACACCGCGAGACGAATGGCGTCCTCAAGGGACGAGGACTCCAGAAAACACCTGATGGCCTGGGGGACGGTGCCCCGGCAGGAGAAGTCCCGCCGGTAGGTCTCTCTTATGTCGTCGATCCCGAAATCCAGGGAATAGTACTTCTTTTCGATCGCTCGTTTTATCTTTCGTTTGAAGGGTTGGCGCAGGGCCAGGAAAACGGCTTCCGCCGTCGCCATCGCCCCCCTCGCCGCCTCCCGGTGAGTGTGGGTGACGAAGGTCACGCAATTGACGAGATGCCTCAAGTCCTCGCGGTTCGCGGCGACATGCGCGACGGGGCTTATCCTCATGGCGGCGCCGTTTCCGAAACTGCCGTAAGGGAGCGGGTTGTCCGACGACAACCATTTCTTGAACATGTCGCCGTATCCCGCGTCGGGGTACTTCGAAGCGAAAAGGCGAAAAGAGGAGACGACGGCTTCGAACAGGGTCGTGAGGTATCGGTCCCGGTTTTCGTCGCGAAGTTGCCCGTGCTTCGAGTCGGTCGTCATGACGGCGTCGGCCGCGGCGAGGGTGAGTATCGTGTCGTCCGTCACCCGGCATTTCTCGTGGAAAAATTTGAATTGCTTCGTTTTGACGTTGTCGAATTCGAAACGGGAACCGACGATGTCTCCGATTATGGCGCCTATCATGGATGTTCCCCAAAGGTTTGACGTCGGCCGCGGCGATACGGCGGGAAACGGTTTGACCTTCTCTTCGAAAGAGGTCCCGCGGGACTTCGGAATTTCGGGAAATTCGGAACTTCGGGAGAAAACCGCCCCGGGACGGCCGGCGAAGTTTCGGGTCCGGGACGAAGGAGAAGGACAAAAGAACCGTTTGCTTATTATTATCCCGGAACGGCGCGGGAATCAAGCGAAAAAAAACGATTATCCGGTCCGTTCGGCGGGCGTCCCCGCCGGTTCGGCCGTTCTTCCCCCGCCTTTCCCCCGCGAATCCCGTTCGTCACGCGGTCATCGGGCATGTTCCCGGGGCGCGGGCGGGTTCGGCCGGCGTCAATCCCGGCCCCCCGAGACCTTCCGGGCCGGGGCGCGCGGGCGGCGGATTGCGATCGCTTGTTCGTAAGCGTCCCCTGAACCGAACCGGACATGGTTTCGCCCGCCGGAACCCGCCGCGTCCGGTCGTCGTAATTCGCGCGGAAACGGTTCGCGCGACGCGCCCTTCAAGCGCGAAAAGGGACCGAAGGCGTCGTTTGGAATTCATGAGTTCGTTTGCCGGAAAAGGTGTCGGGACGGTCAGCGGATTCTCGCCTCGGCGTAAACGTGAAGCTTGTGACGAAGGAGTCGCATGATTTCCAGTTCGTCAATCGCGTCGGCGAGGGCGTTGTGCGTCTCGCGATACCGGCGGTTCTCGCTCAACATTCTGTAAATGTCCTCCACCCCGAAACCGCGTTTCAATCTGCCGGTGCCGTGGCAATCGGCGCAACTCGGTATTTTGGGATTGTGCTGCCTGTACGCCGCGATTCTCATGATGTCGTGCCATGCCAAGTGCGACAGTTCCGGGAGATGGCGATAGTCAAAGCAGGCGTTGTAGGCGAACATGATTTCAATCGCGTTTTCGGCGAGAAACCGGCGAAGATCGTTTAGAGCGTTTTCTCTCGAGCATTCGAGGTCCGGTTTGATGCCGTCGACGTACAGGGCGTGGGAGAACATGCCGCCGTGGTTTTTGAAAGGAGTCAGGACATAATATTTCTTGTCCAAAAGCTCGAAGGTTTCCGAGTCGGCGGTGACGACGCCGATTGACATGACGGCGTCGCTCCAGGTTGTTTCCGTGTCGATGACCGCGAATCGTTTCATTCCCTTTTCCTTGGCCGCGAAGCCGGATTGACGCGGCGTCGCTTGTTTTGGAGCGAATCAGACGAAGGACCGCGGGAACGGCGACGCCGCGGTCCGTCTCAAACGTCCGTAATAATCAAGCCACCCGCTTCGGTGATTATGAAAAACGGCCGGTGGCTTCGGAGAATCGAAGACATTCTCCGGCGTTTTGCCAACCATCCTCTCTAATCGATTTCCAGCCACGAACAGAGGCTTTCCAAGCGCTCGGTCACGGCGGACCATTCCCCGTTTAGGTCAAGAGTCATCACACTGATGGAATTCCCCCCAATGATAAACTCTTCGTCCGTGGCCATTTTCGCGTCGTCAATCCCTTACAACAAGGCACCGGCGACGTGTCCCGCGGCGTACTTGTCGCTGTTTTTGACATAGGCGTAAATCTGATAGAGGTTGGCGGAGAGAAAAATCTTCCTGTCATAATGCTTGCGCCAAGGGCCGTACGAATAGTATTTCGCGTCGATTATGAGGCGCCGTTTTCCTTTTTCCAAAGTGACGTCCGTCTTCATCACGGGTAAATGTTCGCCGCGTTCGCCCGTTTTGACATCCCAAAAAATGCGGGCGGCGCTCGGAGAATATTCTTTATGATGGTGTTTGTAATACGCCAACAAGAAGTTTTGATACAAGAGATGCATTTGCTCTTCTTGCAACCAAGACGCGAGTTTGTGGGATCCGAGTTCATTGGTGAGGAGCAACCCTTTCACGGTCAGGCGGCAAATGCCAATCAACATCTCGTACGAGGAGTTGTGGCGGTGATAAGTGAGCGTATCCCACTTTATCGAAGCGGGATCGACATCGGAAACATCCGAAAAGTAAGGCAACAAATTTAAAATGGCCTTCTTGTTGTCGTTTCTCACGTTACCGTGGCGCAAAAGCAGAAGAAGCACGCTTTTCAAAGCCTGATTGTGCGGTATGTCCGTCGAAAACTCGTCAAACCGGCACACGAGCTTCCCTCGAGACAAAGTCTCTCGCTTTATCGTCTCGGAAACGTTTATTTTGCCGCGAAGACCCGCGAGGTCTTCTTGCTTTTGAACGTAAAACCTGTGCATCCCGCGTTTAATTTGCGCTCCGACCCCGAGAGCGAGGATGGCCGCGAAAAGGTCGTGAACATTATCGCACTCTTCGGCCGCGACGTTGGCGATTCCCGTCTCCAGGAGGGCTTTGAAAGCGTAACAGAGCATGCGATAGAGGCTCTTAATCTTGTTATGCTTTTTTTTCATTCACGCTATTCCGCAATTCCTTCGTCCAATTGTCGACATTTGACTTGGCGTCAAACCAGTATTCTTTCAGAAGAGGCACCAACTCGTGGTTAATGACCGAATTAAGCCATTCGTCGTCCACGATGCCGTTCGTCAAAAAATAGCTGTGCCCGATGAGGAAGCCGTCACCGAGAGAGGCGTCCTTGGCAATGTCTTCGTTCAGCATCTCCACCATCGACAACAAAGCATCGAACTTGGGGTTTCGAATTGCCCTTTGACGAGCCTTGAACCCTTCCGACGCGAACTTCGGCTTCATCTCAAAGAAGGCGAAGCGTCTGCGAAGGGCATAGTCGATCATGGCAAGACTTCTGTCGGCCGTGTTCATCATCCCGATTAAGTGAACATTGGCGGGAACGAAAAAATCTTCGTCTTTGTACGTGAGACGAATGGAATTTTCCGCTCCCCGTTTGTCACTCTCAATCAACATCAACAACTCTCCCAATATTTTGCTCAAGTTTCCGCGGTTAATTTCGTCAATTATGAAAAAATACGGACGTTTGGCGTCGGACTCGGCCGTTTTGCAGAACCCGTAAAATGGCCCTTCCGCGAGACGGAAAGAGCCTCCGTCAGGACGATAGCCCATCACGAAATCCTCATAACTGTAGCTTTGATGAAACTGGACCGTCCTCACTCGGTCGGTGTCCTTCGAGCCCATAATCGAAAAAGCCAGCCTTTTGGCC
>JAITKT010000084.1 GCA_031278225.1 Deltaproteobacteria bacterium | reverse complement strand
ACCTCCCCGTAGGACGGGGGCGTGCGGAAACAGAAGGACCTTCCGGTGGAGGTGTCCTTGGAGGGTCTGCCCCTGTCGGTCAGGGGGCCTTCCAGGTTTCCGAATATTATGTCCTTCCCCGCGAGGTAAGGTTTGACGTCCGCGAAAAACCCCCCGGCCCCGTCAGGGGGAAGGAGGTTTTCCGTTCCGAGCATGATGTCCCCCATGGCGGCCAGGGTGTAAACGGCGTCGTCCCCGGGGCCTTGGGGGTCTTTGGCCAAACCGCCGCAGGCCTGGGGAAGAAGAAAAAGGGCGGCGAGGGCCGCCAAAAACGTTCGAAAACCCGCTCTTCCGGTTTTCATGGTTTTCCTCGATTTCATTGGGATTTCGGGATGGCGAGGTCGCACAGGAGTTCTTCGACGACCAAGTCCGGAGGGGTGGGGTTGGTGACGATTTTCTTGTGGGCGAGCTCGATCTTGTTCAGGGCCTCTTTCAGTTCCGACGGGGTCCAGCGGCCGATCTGCAGTTTCAGTTTTTTGACGTAAAACGCGTTCATGTCGAGATCCGTCGCGGCGTCCGGATTCATGACGCCCGTCCGCTCCGCCTCGAGAAAATAAAGCTTCAGGGCGTGCAGGCGTTTCATGTGGGCGGCAACGGAACCCACCACGGGGATGGCGCCTCCCGTCTCCAAAAGGTCCAAGGCCACGGGAACGGAAGCCGAAAGCTTTTTTTCACCCACGGGTTCCCCCAACTCGAAGATGACGCTCGAAGGGGAAAGGGGGATGAGCTCCTTGATCTCCCCGGGACTTATGTTTTTCCCGGGACCGGGATAAATCGAGAGCTTTTCGGCCTCCCCGAGGAGGGCGTTCAGGTTGTCCCCGGCCCGTTCCAAGATGAGTTCGGCGCAAAGCCCGGTGAGGGTCATGTTCTTGCTCGCGAAGACCCCGACAAGCCACTTGGGCAGCTCCGATTTGTCGGGGACCGGGCAGTTGACCGCGAGATTTCGCTCTCTCAAATACGCGACGAACTTGGTCTGGGGGCTCGCGTCTTCCCAAAACACGACGATGGTGGATTCCCCGCCTTTCCGTGCCGAAAAGGAAAGAAAGGTCTGACCGTCTTCGGGCGTGAATTTGTAATCCCCCGGAACCTTCACCGGCAAAATCTTGTTGGAGGAGAAAAGAGAGGACGAGGAGGCGTTGTTGACGATCTCTCCCGCCGGGACCTCCCCCATGGTGAAGTCCTCGATCCCGAAAGCCCCGCCGTCCGCGAGCTCTTTTATCGCGTCGCGACAAAACGCGAGCCCGAGGGGTTCGGAGCCCATGACCAAATACAGGGGCTTTCTGTCATTGCCGCCAAGTCGGGTTTTGAATTCTTCGGGGGTCAATTTTTCTCTTTCGCGTACCCCGGCGCCGGTCGGGACCGGGCGATCCGTCGGGGCGGGGAAGCTTCCGGGTTTTATTCGGAGCCGCACGGGGCGGGGGCGCGGGGCGGGGGCGCGGGGCGGAAAATGTCCTCCCCCGTCATTGACGTTTGAAGCTCCGAACGGGAAAACCGGGGGGTGAAAGCGTTAAAAAAATCGCCGGGGATTTCCGAAAAAACCTGAAGGCGAAAAAAAACGGCGGGGGGATTGCGTTACCCGCGAACGAGGCGCAATCGCGCCGGGAGCGTTTCCGGAGAGCGCGGTGGCGCCCGGGACCGTCCTCCCGACCTTCATCGTCCGATGCTGAAGGGCATCGAAGCGAAGAGCCCGATGATGATCAAAGCGTAAAAACCCAAAATGACGCAAATCAACGTGAGGGCCAAATTTCCCGTCTCGCCGGTCGCGGTGATCGGAAGTCCGTATTGGTCGCGGAATTTGCCGCACACCGCCCACAAGAGGTCCGCGAACGCCCACAACCCCAATCCGCCGAAGGTCAGGAACATGAAAATGCCGGACGCGATTTTGCCCATGTAGAATCTGTGAACGCCCAAAAAACCAAAGAACATGCACAGCAACGCGACCGAGGAAAGGCTTTTTGTCGACGTCAGCCCCCTGTTCGGGCAACCGCATTGCGGACACAGGTTTGACGGTTCGGGCAGTTGAATGCCGCAGTTTACGCAATACATGTGTTTGTCCTCGAATTTGTCCCGGAAAGGCGAAACGGAGGAAAGACCGAAGGGAACGCTTCGGAAAGGGCCTTCGGGTCTTCGGTCCCGGAAAAGGCGGATGGAAGTCCGATGGCGTCAAAATAACACATTACCGGGATATATTCAAAGTCATCGGGGTCCTTCGGGGGCCGGGGGAAAGCGACCGGCCTCGGGTGAAATCGGAAAATCCCGGGGTCGACCGGAAAGCGAACGGACCTCGTCAACCCGGCGTCGGAGCGCCCGAAGTTCGGGCCCGAGAGCTCTTGGCTCAAACCCGCGAAGAGAACCCGCTTGGGTCCAGGGGTCTAACGCGGGACCCGGGTGTCCCGGGGCCTCGACAATACCGCTTCCTGTCGGAAAATCGTTAAAGGGACCCGTCCGATTGGCGCGGGAATCATTGACCCGACGGATTCGCGAGCGACGATTCCGAAACAATGCGACGATCCCTGACGAAAAAAGGCGGGAAAACGAAAACGCGTCGTCCCGCCTTTTCCTCGCGTTCAACCCAATCGATTGCCGCGACTCTTTAACGCCTTCGGAAGACCCCGGGGTCTCCGATTGCCTTTGTCGTCAATTCTTCTTGTCCCAATTCATTTCGAAGGTCAGATAGAAAGTCCTCGGCGGACGCAGCTGATAGATGTAGTCACCCTCGGGGTAGTCGTAAGTGGGGGAAAGGATGGGATAAGTCAGGCCGGAATAGTAACGTTTGTTGAAAACGTTGTTCACGTTGAAAACCAGTCGGTAGTTTTCGTTTATTTTGCAATAGAGCATGAGATCGAGCAATTGATAGTCCTGTCCGTACCTTCTCAAAGTGGCGTTCGGGGTCACGCCGTCTTTCTGAAACGGAGGATTGTTGGTTTGGAGTCTTTTGAATTCCCCGTGATAACTGACTCGGCCTCCGAAAGGAAGATTAGCCGGATGATAGTTTAAGTCGAGGTTAACCATGTGCTCCGGGAAACTCGTCATTCTGTACCCGTCCAAAACATTCGTCGACGTCTCGTATTTTTTGTATTTCCCGATCGTCCAACTGTAGTTGGTGTCGACGCTCCAATCGTCGTGTGGTCTGATGGTCGCTCCCAACTCAAGACCGTGCCTTTCGGTAGTCCCCGTGGGAATGTTTCTTTCCGTGAGCTCGTCGTATTGATTGTCGTTTTTGGTGAAGATCTTGAATATGGCGATTTCGCCGTCCAACCAGTCGGTGATGTTCGCGCGGGCCCCGAGTTCTATCTGGTCGCGAACCTTGAGGTTGAAATCGTTGTCCGCGTAAAAGCCGGAGCCTTCGTCGCCGTTCATCGCGGGAAGCGTGAAACCGCGACCGTAATCGGCGTATATGTCGACGCCCGGGGTCGGCCTGTAAAGAAGCCCGGCCTTGGGGCTGAAGAACCCGTACATCGGAGACTCCAAAACCGGCCCGGGCACGTTCGCTCCGATTGGGACGTTTGTGCCCAAATTCTGGTATTTCCCGCTTATCCAGTCGTAACGGGCACCGAGTCTCACGCTGAACTCGTCGACGGGATCCACGGATATCTCGCCCAAGATGGCCGGGTTTATGATTGACAAAGTTTCGTTGTATCTTCCGATGGAAACGTGCGTGCGCCCCGTTCCGTCGGAGAAATTGAAATAGGTTCTCGGGTCCTCGAGCTCATAGGAATAAGTCGCTCCCAAAGTGGCCGCGGCGTTTTTGCCGAATAGCGTTCCCTTGAAGTTGTAGGAAAGGCCC
>JAITKT010000498.1 GCA_031278225.1 Deltaproteobacteria bacterium | reverse complement strand
CGAAGCCGACCGAAGTTCCGGGAAATTTTCCGAAAATAACGCTCTCCGGTTTTTCATCGCCGCGCGTCGCGCGCGACGCGGGATTGCGACGCGTTCGAACGTCCGGGACATGACAACGATTGAACGCGGCGGCTTCCGAAACGCCGGGCCGCGGGTTTCGCGCCATTCGGCGAGAACGACGAAATCGCCCCCGCTCCGGACCAAACCAGCGATCTCGCGATTATCGGGAAAGTGGGGATTCGGATGATTCGTCCCCGAATTTTCGCGGGTTCCTTTCGAAAAACACGGACGCGTCGACCTTTATCTTCCGAAACTGTTTTCCCTCGTCCGCCAATCATGAACGGCTCCGACGGGCTTTCTCCCGCCCCGCGAAGGCCGCCTTTCCTTCCGGCTCTTGTCAACTCCTTCTTCGTCGAAGCGCGGTAAACGCCATCGACCCGAAACCGCGAAGGGTCATGTCCTCCCGGGAAAATCCGGAACCGCCGAAGTCCCCGTCAGGGAAACGACGCGAATCGGTCCCGTTTTGGCGTTGTCGGCGGTCATCCGCCGCGGGGCTTCGTCGGGGTCGATTTCGCGGCGATCGGCGCGGCGCGGCGCGACCGACAACCGGGCAACGAACCGTCAGCCGGGCCGACCGGGAGTCATAATCCGCTCCGAAAGCGCCCGATGGCGACCATGCCCCTCAAGAAACCGCCCGCGCCCGCGGGACGGATCTTCCCGGCCCCGGCGACCGCGCGCCGTCGGCGGGCGGAAGCGTTCACCGGGTTCCCGGGACCGCCCCGGAAAAAGAAAAAGCCCGAAAGCCTCTTTTTAGAAAGACTTTCGGACTTTATCGATTGTTAACTGGTGGAGCTGAGGGGGATCGAACCCCTGACCTCATGACTGCCAGTCATGCGCTCTCCCAAACTGAGCTACAGCCCCTCGAATTCGCCCGCGGGCGGCCCGAAAAACCACTCCGGGAAAAAAGCCGCGGGGACGCTGGCGCTTCGAAAGACGATCTCGGCCTTTCCGGGACCCCTTCGGGAGCCCTTTCGGACCTCCGTCCGCGAAGCGTAAAGAGTCTTATACCAAATCCCGTCATCCCTGTCAAAATAATTTGTCTTCCGCCCCGGCGCCGCCCCGCCGCCGTCTCTCCGCCGCTTCCCCGCCGGCTCTCAACCGGCTCCCGACCGCGGGCGCGCGCCCGTCCCGGGGATGTCCCGGGGAGCCACCCGACTTCCCCCGGGCGGTCCGTTTCGGGCTTCGCCGACGACCGACGGGACAATCCGGCGCCGCCGAGGGAATCGAAGGGTCGGAAACCCCCCACAAGCCCGCGCCGCTACCCGACCGGAAAAACGGGAATGACGCGGCCGTCGTACTTGCTCAAGATCAAATCGGCCATTTCCCGGGTTCGGAAGGCCTTCAGAAACTTCGCGAACTTCGGCTTGTCCTTGTCGGCTTCCCTCAGGACGAAAGCGCTCGCGAAGGGGGAATCCGCCCCCTCGAGGCGAATGGCGTCCCTGAGGGGCTTCAAGCCCGCGTAATTCAGCATGAAACCGTTCAAGGCCAGGGCGTCCGAGTCCTCGAGCCGTTCCGGGAGGTCTTCCGGGGGGACCTCCTCGATCCTCAGGTTCAGGGGGTTGCTGACGATGTCGGAAAGGGTCAGGTCGGTCGTCGGAAAGACGTCGTTCAATCCGATCTTTCCCGAATCCCTCAGAAGAAGGAGGGCCCTGGCCCGGCTCTCCGGGTCGTTCGGGACCGCGACGACGGCTCCTTCCCCGAGTTCGTCGAGAGTTCCGATCCTTCGGGAGTAAAACCCCATGGGACCCGTGAGATAACTCGGCCCCAGGGACGCGAGGCCCGCTCCGTAATCCCGGTTTTTGAGTTTAACGGCCTCGAGGGTCACGCGGGTGGAAAGTTCTATGTCTCCGTTCGCGAGCGCGAGACATAAGGCGTCCTCGTGCGCCGAATTCCCGGAAAGGTCCTTCAACGCGACCTTGACGCCTTCTTTTTCCAAACTCTCCGCGGCTTTCAGGTGAAAAAGGTCCTCGAAGTCCTTGAGGGTTCCCAAAATCAGGGTTTCTTCGCAAAAAGCCCTTCTCGGGCGAAAAACCGCGGCGGCCGCGACGGCGACGGCCAACAACGTGGGAGCGGGCGGCATGGGTTCTCCTTGAAAACGCCGGGGGGCGGGCGCGCGCGAAAACGCCCGGGCGTCCGAAAACGCGCGGGAACTCAAGACGCCCGGCCCGAAATCAAAAGGATTTTCACTTTACCCCATCCGGCTCCCCGATGGCAACGGCGATGATTTCGCCGGGAATTCGGGGGAAGATTCGAGGGGGGTTTCGTCTTTGGTCGCCGGGCTTGGCCGCTTTTTCTCCCCCGGATTCGTCGCGGCGGCGGATGGCGCGGCCGTCGGGGCGTCCCGCCGCGAAAATCAAAAAATGCGGCCGCTTTTCTTGTGATAAAATAACCTTCGGGGCGCCCGGGGGTTTTTCCCGGGGGCTTCCCCGCGCTCTTCCCCGGGAGCTTCCCCGCGGACTTCCCCGCGGACTTCCCCGCGGACTTCCCGAGGGGCTTCCCGAGGGGCTTCGTCGCGACCGCCGTCGAAACCCGCGAAACCGTCGGACCGTTTCCGGTCTTTTTCGAAAAAAAACCGGGGCCGCGTGCCCGCGCGGAGGCGTCCGAGACGCCCGGCCGCGCCGCCGCCGCCCTTTCCCCCCCCGCCTTCGCGCGCCGGAACCCCCGAAAAAAGAGGGGGCGGAAGATTCTTTCGCGGGGGCTTCGACACCATCATCCGACACGAGGATTTTTCAGGAATTGGCCAAAAACGTCCCCGACTTTCGGTTCGAGGGACCTCTCGAGGGGGGTCTCTTCGTCCTTTCCGGAAACCTCAACGCCTTCACCGCCCCCAAGGCTCTTCTCGTCCGTTTCGGGAAGGCGTTCGGGGGTCTTTCGAGGGTGAGGCTGGATTTGGGAAAACTCGAGCATCTCGATTTGAACGGGGCCGCCATACTCATAGCCCTCATGGGAAACCTCGGGGCCAAAAAGATCGACTGCGGCGTCCAAAACGTCCCGGAACATCTTCTCCCCATCTGGGAGCTGGCCCTCAAGAATCATCCGTCCCCGGAGACCTTGAGGGAACCGGAAAAACCCGACGTCGTGACCCTTCTGGGGATGAAGACCGCCCGATTTCTCGCCGACCTCCGGGACCTCGTCTCCTTTTTGGGGGAAACCCTGACCCACCTCCTGGGATTTCTTTTTTCCCCCTGGAGGATAAGGTGGGGGGACTTCTTCGCGCTCGCGGAAAGAAGCGTCGTGAACGCCATTCCCGTGACCTGCCTCGTCTCCTTTCTCGTGGGCCTGATACTCGCCTTCCAGTCGGCCATGCTGATGCAGCTCTTCGGGGTCGAGATCTTCGTGGCCGACCTCGTGGGGATCGCCATGATAAGGGAACTGGGGACCCTCTTGACGGCAATCGTTTTGACGGGCAGGAGCGGCTCGGCCTTCTCCTCCGAGCTGGCCTCCATGAAATCCAATCAGGAGATCGACGCCTTCGTGACCATGGGGCTCTCCCCCGCGAGGGACCTGGCCGTCCCGAGGATCCTGGCCCTCACCGCCGCCACCCCCCTCCTCACGATCCTCGCCGATTTCACCGGCCTCATCGGGGGAAACATCGTGATGATTTCCATGGGGCACCCTTACATGGTCTTCTGGGAAGAACTCTCCGGGCACGTCGACGCCTCGGACATGGCGACGGGCCTCTTCAAGGCCGTGGTCTTCGGTTTCACGGTGGCCCTGATCGGATGCCAACGGGGTCTTTACGCGGACCAGGGCCCCACCGCCGTGGGGGAGGCCACGACCAGGGGAGTCGTGACGAACATCATCGCCATCGCCATCCTGGACTCCCTCTTCGCCGTGCTCTTCTACGCGCTCCGCTGGTGACCGGATGACCCAAGCCCCGACGGAAAAAATGACCCCGACCCCCGACCCCGCCCGTCCCCATCCGCTCAGGGCGGAAAACCTCACCGTGGCTCACGGGGACAGCCCTCCCCTTCTGGAGGGCATGAACTTCGTCGCGAAAGAGGGTGAAATCTTGGGTATTTTGGGTCCCTCCGGTTGCGGCAAGAGCACCCTTCTCCGGCATCTGGTGGGACTCGCCGAACCCCGGGCCGGAAAGGTCATCCTCTTCGGGGAGGACATTTTTTCCGAAGGGAACAGGAGTCTCGCGAGGGCGAGGAGAAAGTACGGGGTCATGTACCAGTCCGGGGCCCTCTTCGGGGACCTCACCCTTTTGGAAAACGTGAGCGCGCCCTTGAAGGAGTTCACCCGCCTTCCCCCCAAAATGATAAGGGACATCGCCTTTTTGAAACTGAGCCTCGTGGGTCTGGAAAAGGCGGCCTTCCAACTCCCCGCGAACGTCTCCGGGGGAATGTGCAAGAGGGCCGCGATAGCCAGAGCCCTGGCCCTGGAGCCCGGTCTCCTTTTTCTGGACGAGCCCTCCGCGGGTCTGGACCCCATAACGGCCGCGGATTTGGACGAATTGATAATGACCCTCGCCAAAAACCTCAAACTCACCTTCGTGGTCGTGACCCACGAACTCAGGAGCATAATGAAGATCGTGGACGAGGCCGTTCTCCTGGGAAAGGAGGTCCGCGGCATAGCCGCCGAGGGGACGCCCGAATATCTGGCCCGGGAATCCCCCGCCCCGGAGGCGATCGCTTTCTTTCAAAGGGGGAAAAAATAGATTTTTTGGTTTAAACTTGAACCGGGGTCCCCCGGGGAACGCTTTTCTTCCCCGCGACCCGCGGACGATCCGCCTCGCGGGACCCGGTTCGACGGCTTTTTTCCCTCGCGTTTTCGCGGGAGGTGCCACTCTGGCTCGCAAATCCTCATATTTCAAAGTCGGTCTTTTCGCGATCGCGGCCTTCGTCGTCCTCGCGGGGGCCATTCTTTTCTTCGGGATATCCACCACCATGAAATCCCTTCTCGAGTGCGAGACCTATTTCAACCACTCGGTTCAGGGCCTGGGCAAGGGCTCCTCCGTGCAGTTCAGGGGTTTCAAGGTGGGACAGGTCACTTCCGTTTCCCTCGCCGCGAGCGCCGACGACTCCACCCCGGCCAAACAGCTGGTCAAGGTGACCTTCACGATAAACCCCGAGCTCCTGACGGGGAGCAAACTCGCGAACGCCTCCGAGGCCAAGTCCTTTCTCATCCGGGAAATTCGGAGCGGGCTCCGGATCATCTTCAGTTTTCAGGGCATCTCCGGGATAAGCCTCCTCAACCTCGATTACGCGGAGGAGAACCAAAAGGAGGCCTCCGCCCCCAACGCCCCCGGAACTCCCGTTCCCGCCAAAAAACCGGTCCCGGACGCCCCGGCCGGCGCCGTGACGGAAACCCCGACGGAAACCCGAACGGAAGGCGCGACGGAAGGCGAAACCGCCGCCGACCCGGGGACCGGGGAGACCTTCTTTTCCCCCAAACCCGTCCCCCTCTTTCCGGACCGCAAAACCCCCGAGGATTCCCCGACACTCGTGATCCCCAGCGCCCCGGGCACCATCATGGAGTTCGGGGAATCCCTGACCCAGATTTTGAGGTCCTTTCGGGAGATCGACTTCGCGACCCTGAACCGGGAGCTCACCTCGCTCCTCGAGAACCTGAACCAGATTTCCGCCAACCTCAACAGGGAGACCGGGGGCTTTTCCGAGGCCCTCCTGACCGCCATCGACGAGATCAAGTCCGCCGCGTCCGAAATCCAAACCCTCGCGACCACCGTCAATCTCGCCGTGAACGACCTCACCCTGAACGCCAGCCTGAAGGAACTGGAGGCGGCCATCGCGGAGACCAGGACCACCATCCGCAACGTCAACAATCTCCTGAAGCTCCCCCAGTCCTCGCTCCCGACGACTTTGGAAAACCTCCGGGTCATGTCGGAAAACCTCCGGGAGCTCTCGGAGTTGGCGAGACAGTACCCGAGTCAGCTCATCCTGGGAGAGCCCCCGCCCAGGGAAGTCCCGAGGCCGCGGAGGCAATAGCGCCTTCCGGGTTTCCCGGACCCCCCCGGACGCGGGGGGCCGGGGCCGTCGGTCAAAAACCTTCGGACCGGAACCTTCGGACCGGAGCGTTCGGTTCGGACCTTCGTTCCGGGCCCCTCGGACGCGATTTTCGGGCGGGACGAACAATCCCGGGGGCCATGCGGACTCATCGATTTTTTTCGTCGCGCCCAAGGGGTCCGGTCGCCCGCCGGAACGCCCGCGGGAAGAACCGCGGGGAGAACCGCCGCGAGAGGCGCCGGAAAAGACAAGGAAAACCATGTCAGGACACAAACCTCGCGCGTACGCGCTTTTGGCGGCGCTCCTAACCGCGACGCTCGCGACGCTCCCATCCTCGTGTTCCATAGCCTCCAGGCCCTATCCGACGATACGGACCTTCAGCCTGGAGATCCCGACGACCGGGACGGCCGCGGCGGGCGCTTTGAAAAAGCCGCGCTACACGCTCCTCGTGACCGCGAGTCCGCCACCGGCCGCCTACGAATCCAAAAAACTGGTCTACAAGCTCTCGGCCACCGAATACGCTCAGGACTTCTACACCGAATTCTACACGACGCCCGCGAGGGCCGTGGCGGACAGTTTCGCGAGATTTCTGGACCTCGCCTCCCCCGCCCTGAACTTCGTGCGCACCCAGGGGGTCAAGCTCCCCGATTACGCCATGGAGATTCAGCTCATGGACTTTTACGGGGATCTGACCGGGGAAGACCCCGAGGCGAGGATTACCATGTCCGTGACCCTGAACGACCTGAGGCCCGCGACCCCCATGCTGGTTTTCACCAAAAACTACTCCAAATCCCTCCCGGCCCGTCCGACGGGGGACGAACCGAGGGAAGACGCCCTGGTGGAGGCCTTCGTGGTGGGACTTCTGGGGATCCTGGAGGACCTGGACTCCGACCTGAGGTCGGTCATAAATGTCGGGAGATGACCGCGGCGCGGCCGGCGCCTTCCCTTTTTTCTACCTCTTCCTCTTCTTCGCGGCTCTCGGGGCCTTTTTCCGGATCCTCTTTCCTGGAATTCCCGGTCTCTTCCTGACCTCCTGGACCTCGGGGCTCGTTTTTTCGATCCTCTTCCTCGTCCGCCGCCGCGGGAGACGAGCCTTCGAATTGTCCCGCGCGGCGAGACCCGCGAAAAAAACCCTTTGGTTCGCGGCCGCCCTCGCCGCGGCGGTCCTCGCGGGGTCCGTCTCCAAACTCCCCGTCATGAACGTCGCGGGTCCGAAGGACGCGACCTTGAGCCCCGGCACCCTGGAAATCCTCGCGGGACTCCCGGGGGAGGTCCTCCTCAGGGCCAACGCGAGCGCGGCTTCCGGATCCTCCGGACCCGTCGGGCATCTTCTGGACTCCTACGCCAAAAGCTCCCCCAAAATCAAAACCGAGGTGGTTTTCGCGGAAGGGAAAAGCGAGACGACGGAAACGGGAACGGGAACGTCCGAGCCCGACACCGCGACGGTTATCTTCGGCGACCGCTCCGAGACCGTTTACCCCATCACCGAAAACTCCGTGAACGGGGCCCTCTTCCGCCTGACCTCTCCCCCGAAGCTCGTCCTGAACCTCATGGGCGAGGGGGAAAGGTCCGTCCTGGACGAGGGACCGAGGGGCATGGCCAATCTCGCCGGGCGCGCGAGGGAAAAGAACGTCTTTCTCCGCGACCATCCCTTCGACGAAAAGGCTCTTCCGAGAGGCGCGGACGCGCTCATGGTCGCGGGTCCCCTGATGCCCCTCTCCCCGGAAAAGGAAAAACTCCTCCTGGATTACGCGAACGCCGGGGGAAAGCTCTTTCTCCTCGCCGACCCCCTGGTCGCGACGTTTTCGGAGGATTTTTTGAACGCCTTCGGCCTTTACCTCCCGGACGGGGTCGTTATTGACCGGGACAAGTCCTGGGCCGGCACCGACGACACTTTCGTGATCTCGACCGACTTTCCCGGTCACCCCATAACCCGCGGACTCAGGGACCCGATCGTCTGGCCCGTCAGCGGGGCCGTGAGGGCCAAAATCCCGCCCGTCCGCGACGGGGGCGGGGAAGAGAAAGATGAGGAAATAATCGGAACCGCGGGCGGGGCGGGAGCGGGAATCGGGATCGGAATCGAGTCGGGAATCGGAACGGCGAGCGGAACGATGACCGAAACGGTTTCCGCGGACGGGACGACAGACGGGACGGAAGCGGCCCCGGAAACCGGGTCCGCCCCCGGGACGAACTTCCCCGTTCTCGCGGGTCACACCGACGCCCTGGCGCTCTCCGGACCGGCCTCCTGGCTCGAAACCGACAAGCTCTCGCTCCGGGACAAACTCGTCCGCTACGAGGAGGGAAAAGACCCCCCGGGTCCCCTGGTTCTGGCCTCGGCCACGACCCTGGTTTCCGGGGGAAAAATGGTCCTGGCCGCGGACAGCGACCTCGCCTCCAACTCCCGCTCCAATTTCGCCGGAAACATGAGTTTTTTGGAGAGGAGTCTCTTTTGGCTCCTTGACCTGGAGCCCACTCTCGCCGGGACCCGCCAGGGCTCCGTCCTCCAGGTGACCGACTTCGTCGCGAGGCTCTTTTTCTGGCTCCCGGTCATATTCTGGCCCCTCTTCGCGCTCATCGGGTGGCTCGCCTTCCGGGCCAAAAGACGCGGGAGCGGCTGAGGGAATAAGCCTTCGCGGGGGGACCGTCCCCCGAAAACCCGGAAAGGACGCGTCGAATCCCGACGCGGTCGCCCCGGATTATCCGCGCCGGCGCCCGCGACCCCGCCCGTTCGGACGGGATCTTGTGGCCCCTTCGCCCCGCCCCTTCCTTCCTCTTTCTTCCTCTTCCGCCCGTCTCTTCGATCCGCCCCTTCGATCCGCCTCTTCGAGCCGCCCCTTCGGACCGCCCGTTCGGACCGCCCCTCCGATCCGCCCCTTCGAGCCGCCCCTTCGGACCGCCCGTTCAGGCGGCCTCCGCCTTCTTCTTCTTTTTCCAGGGCTTGAGAACGGAAATCGCGACCATGAAGAGCATGTTGGTGACCATGATCGGCCCGATGAACCGACAGAGTCCGAGGTTCGAGGCGTAACCGGGATCCCCCGGGGCGGCCATCCCCAAGGTCTCCGCGAGTCCGGGCTGGGCGTTCACGCGGGGACCCAGGACGAAGGTGCCGACCAAAATGCCCGCGACGGTCAGGACGTATTTGATCGTCACCCAGCGGTGCTTGAAAAATCCCCAGTTCGTGAAAACCGATATCAATATTCCGGAAAGGAGACTGCCCAAGGCTCCGGGAATGACTATCGCGTCGTCGACGAACTTCATCGAAAGAACGTAACCCAGGATCTCCCCATTTGATTTCCCCGGCCCCAAAGCAAAGAACATGAGGACCAGGGTGATTGCGCCGCTCAACCACAACCCGGCGAACACCAAATGTATGATTTTAAGGACTTTTATTCCGGTGGATCCGAATTTTTTCATGCCCCGCTCCTCGGATGAAGCTTTTTTTGACTTGACGCCCGCGCCAATCCTCCGTCCCCCCTCCGTCCGCCCGTGACCTTCGGACCCGGGGAAACGACCGCCGCGCGAAGGGAACCGGAGGGAAGGCCCCGGAAACGCCAAAGAAAGCCGTCGCCCGAGGTCGGAATCCCGATTGCCCCCCGGGCGAATCGGCCGCGCGGCCCGCGGCATGGCCACCGGCATAATCCGCGGCATGGCCCGCGACGTCAAGGATAACACTTTCGCGGGCGGGTATTAAAGAGGCGTCCCTTTCCTCCGGACGCGCGGACCCGCCCCGTCTTCGAGACGTTTCAGAAGCTCTCTCCCGGTTCGGGAGCGCCGTCATTTTTCCTTATCGAAACATCCGCGTCCGCGAAGTCGAAAACCCCCGGGGGTTCTTGTTTTTCGCGAATTTGATTTTTGGAAGTTTCGCTTCTCCCGACGGGCAAAAACCTTTCGTTCGCGTCGGGGAGGCGGGTCCCGCCCGCGTTCGGCGGCACTTCCCTTGATTTCGGGAAAAACCGCGCCCCCGAGATCCGTCCGTCGCGGAAGAGATTTCATGGCGAGGCGCTTCTTCGCGGACCATGTCCGGAAACCGCGGCCCGCGCGTCTTTCCCGGGGCTCCCGGCGAGTCGTCTCGCGCGACGTCAACCAAAGGCGCCGACGAGGGGAGAACTCCGGGGTTACCCGTTCGGCCTTGACGCTTCCGGCGTAACCGCGTTTTCGAAAACCGACGGTCCGTTTGCCCCGGCGAAGACCTCCCCCCCCTCGTTCGTCTTCGCGGCCCCGACGATTATCCCGTTTCGCTTCCCGGTCTCACCCCCGGGACGCGGGCCTCCTGCGCCTTGAGGGTCGCGAATCCGCGAAACCGCCGGGAACGACACCGGACATCCCCGACTCGTCCTACCGGCTTTTCGCGCGCTTTCCCCCGGTCACCCCGGGACTCCCCCCGGCGACCTTAGGTTCCATAATCGGTCAAACGGAGGCTTGCCCCGGGCGGGGGAGGCAGTGGGTCCCGACCGACTTAACCTTAATCGAAGTCATGGGACGAATCGGGACGAATTTTATCTCTTGCTTTTTCTCCCGAGTTGATGGTATAAAACCTTTTTTATTGGTTAAAGTGTCGGTGAGGTCGCCTTTGACTCCGCGCGGTGGACGCGCGGAATCGAATGACCGTCGGGGATCGGGGAACATTGACGCCGGCGGCCGGACATCCGTCCCCGAAAACGTCTTCGAAGAAACGCCCGAGCCGGCTCGTCGGGCCGGAGCCTGACGCGTTCCCGCCGCGAACGACTTTTTTCTTACTTTCACTTATAATTTCATGTCATGACCACATTGTCGTTAACTTTATGACTCATGACGCCGACTCCCGGAAAACCGTTTGACGGCAAAACGGAGCCGATCCGGGGCTTGGCGTTTCGGAGGATTTCACCGGGGACCCGGAACGGGCCGAACAACCGCGCGCGAGCTCCCGGGCGGCGGACAAAAAAAGACCGGGCCAAAGCGTCGAAACCCGATTGGAATCCCCCCCGAACCGCGCGCCGTCCCGGATTTCCCGGGGGGACGACCAATCCGTTCCCCCGCGACTTCGCGACCGCCGAAACGAGATTCAACGCCGGAGCCAACCCGAGCGTTCGCGCCGATCCCGTTTTGATTCGAACTCATCGCCCCGACGATGGCTCGGCGCGTTTGGTCAATAAACCGCCGTCCATCCGGAATTTTCGCGCGAAGCGCTTTAAATCATGGTTTCACGAATGCCGAACCTTCGAATCCGGCCGCGGGGACAAATCCGGAGAAGGCTTTTCGCGAGGCTCAAAGCCGCCCCGCGGGGGCCCCGACTTCCGAAATGTCCTCGGAAAACACGGACAATGCCCCCTTACCTCCCCGCTCAAGCTTCTTTCCGTTTAAAAGTCAGGTTTCTTTTCGGAGCTTCTCGAAGGCTTGACCTTTTTTTCGTGCCGCGGGAGTATTTTTCAATGATTCCTTCGACAAACCCGCGTCATTCCCGCCGTTTCATGATTGAATCATTCGCGCCGAAAAAAACGCTTTGATTCGCCTTTTTCCCCCCAAAAAACCCGGGACCCGGTT
>JAITKT010000296.1 GCA_031278225.1 Deltaproteobacteria bacterium | reverse complement strand
CGTCTCCCTGAACGGGTTGGAAATACACGAAACCGTCTTTGACCGCGAGGGGCATGTAGAGACCCTCTTCCTTTATTTTTTGGAAGATTTTCGCGGGCTCCAGGTAGTGGTTGAAGTTCTTGTTGAGGTATTTTATGTCCTCCGGGCGGTAGTCCTTCAACCTGAAACTCTCGACCACGACGTCCTTTTCGAGACCCGGGTCGTGGGCGTACAGACCGCCTCTCACGGGCCTGACGGGATTGTTGGGAAGAACCTCCATCATCATGCCGTAATCCCGGTCCCTCATCTCCATCGCGAGGCCTATGGACTCGAAATCCAGGGCGGAGGTCAGGTAGTCCAAGTCTTCTATGTTGTAGGAGACGAGGTCTTGGAACTCCTCCAGTTCTCTGAAGAACTCTTGCCTGGAAAAGTAGTTTATGGTCCCCTCCCCGGTCATGTAAAAAACCTGCTTGTCCATGGTTTTTTGCATGATGACGAAACCGTGGTTGTGAAGGCGCTTGGGGGATTTGAGGTCATAGTCCCAGCCTTCGGCCGTTTTGTCGAGTCCGTGAAAGGCGGGCTGGGTCATGAACCAGATGTTTTCCAGGGGGAGCAGCTTTTTCAAGTCCCGGATCACGGCGGGAAAGATCCGGGGCATGGCTTCCTCGGAAGCGACCACCAACAGGTTTTGTCTGCTCAGGACAAACTCGGGGTCCAAACCGGCTTCCCAGGCCAAAAACCTTATCTCGTAAATGAGCTGGGCCAGATGGCGCCTCCCGAGGTTCAAGGGGTAAAGGTCGGGGGGAGGGGTTTTCCCGCGGTTTTTCAGGTAATCCGCGAGATGCCGGGGCTCCAGGAAAAACTTGGGCCCCTTGTCGAGGCGGGTGGCCTCTCCGGCGGCGGTGTGCTCCCAGACGACCCTTCCCTCGATGACCGCCTTTTTGCCCGAATCGGTGAGGTCCTTTTCGGATTCCCCCAGGAAAATGGTGGAGTCCGGGTGGGAGAGATTCTCCAGACCCGGATAGAGGTTCAGGTTCCGGAGCTCCTTTTCCACCTCGCCGGCGTCGGCGAAGTCTTTGAGCAGGGTTTGGGCGATCGTTTTGGCCGAGCGCCCGTAACTGCTTATGGAATCGAGGTCGATGTGTTTCATGACGCGAATTTGGCCGCCGGGGCGGTCAAAAGGCCCGGTTTTCCGGTGTCATCCCCCCGAAAAAGACCTCGAAAGCGGATAATCGAGTGTTTCGGGGGTCCGATGACCCGATGGTCTCTTGTGACGAAGTTTGGGTCTCTTGACGCATTCCGAGACTATACACGATTTTCATTAGAAAAAACAAGCCTCGGCCGACATCGGGGGAGGAAAAAGCGGCTTTGTCGAAAAACAAAAACCCGAATCCCCGCGTCTTTTTATTTTTCGCGGCCTCCTTTTTTCTCCGAAACGGCGCGCGAAACTTTTGTTTTTCACCCCGCGCGTCAAACGGCGCTTCGAGGGCCATTCGCGACATCGGATTCGTAAAACGGCTTAATGATGAATATAATATATATTTATGAGTATATTACGACTGAAATTATATAAAAGTATCGGGAAGGCCGGAGACAATCGCCCGCGTCCGAAACGAACCGCGCGGCGGGCTTTCCTTCCGGAGAGGTCATTTTCGAGGCGTCGCGGGGGCGTCGAAAAAAAATCCGCCGACTTCCGCCGGCGGATCGGACGCGGTCGGGCCCGCGAAAGCGTCCGGCCCCGGGCGGGGCTCGCGGCTAATCGGCGTCTTCGACCAGGGTTTTCCTGAAGATTTCGTTCACCGCTTTGACCGCGGGGGACTCGTCGGTCAAAAAAGAGGTGGGTTCGCCGTTTTGGTCGGCTTCGTAGATAATCGAATCGTCGGGCACCACGCCCACCAGATCCATGTTTTCCCTTTCGATGATGCCTTTGACCTCGTCAGTGACTTCGCCCCTGACGCGGTTGATTATCAGGTATTTGTGCTTGATCCGGATCTTCAGCTCGTCCACGAGCTTCCAGATGCGGTTGGCGGCGGTGAGGCCTCTTCTGGAGGCGTCGGAAACGACGTAAAAAATGTCCATGTAACGGGCCGTGAGCCTGGAGATGTGCTCCATGCCGGCCTCGTTGTCTATCACCTGATAGGGGTAATTTTTGAGGGTTCTCTCGAGGACGGCGGACAGAATGGAATTGGCGGCGCAGTAACAGCCGGAGCCTTCCGGTTGCCCCATGACCACGAGGTCGTAATCGTCGCCCTCCACTATGGCCTCCTGGGTCCTGAGTTCTATCAGGGTGTCCTTGGTGATGGAAACGTTCCCCGCGGAGGATTTCATCTCTTCCCTGGCCTCGGAAAGCGTGTGGTCGTAGGTCATGCCCAAAACGTCGGCCAAATTGGCGTTCGAATCGGCGTCGACGGCCAGTATGGGGACCTTCCCCATTTTGGCGAGGTATTTGACCGCGAGACCGGCCAAGGTGGTTTTTCCGGTTCCGCCCTTCCCCGCCATACCGATTATCATCGTCATGTGAATGCTCCAATCGTCATGATGTGTTGTGAATCGCGAAAGCGCGGACGTTCTCGCGAAATCCGAATCCGGAAGGCGTCCGCCCCTCCGGTCCCGACAAACGCCGCGGCGCCCGGGGAGCCGGAGGCGCGAAAAGACCCCGGAAACGGGAGAAAATCAACCGTCGTTTCGTCTCCCGAAACGGGGCCCGCCGCCGACGAAGAATCGCCGCGCGGCGACGAAGCGGCGGGGAAAAAAAACGCGCGCCGTTCGGGTGACGACGCCCCATTATACGAAAAACGAAAAAAACCGGCAAAAGACGAAAGAACGCCGAAAAAGACGGCCGCCGAACGACGGAAGACCC
>JAITKT010000397.1 GCA_031278225.1 Deltaproteobacteria bacterium | reverse complement strand
CGGCGCGGATGGACTTCGGGATCTCCTATTTCACCCGCAAACCGGTGATCTCGGATTTGGCCGACAAGTTTCCGGCCACCTTGCGCTTGGCGGTGCTGTCCCTCGCCTTCACGATAATCATCTCGGTCGTGGTGGGGACCTTGGCCGCCATACGCAAGGGGGGCGTCTTCGACGGGATCGTGAGGGGGATCTCCTTCGTGGGGATATCCATGCCGAGCTTTCTCGTGGGACTCTTGCTTCTCTATCTGATCGCCCTGAGGTTCCACATGCTCCCGGTGGTTTCCTCCTCCGGGACCGGAAGGGCCCTGATCCTCCCCGTGGTGACACTGGTGTTCGCGATGTCGGTCAAGTACACGAGGCAGGTCAGAAACCTGGTCTTGGAGGAACTGAACAAGGACTACGCCCTGGGGGCCAGGGCCAGGGGGATTTCGGAACTGGGGATCTTGGTGAAACACATACTCCCCAACGTCCTCATTCCCCTCGTGACCCTCTTCGGCCTGTCCTTCGGGTCCCTCCTCGGGGGGACGGCCCTGATAGAGGTGATCTTCTCCTGGCCGGGTCTGGGGAACTACGCGATTTTGAGCATCTCCAGAAGGGATTATCCCGTGGTGCAGGCCTACGTCCTCTGGCTCAGCGCGGTGTACATGTTGATAAACCTCCTCGTGGACATCTCCTACAGGTTTTTGGACCCCCGCGTGAGGGAAAGGAAGGAGGCCTGACATGGGAGCGATCCTGAAACTTCTGGTCAAAGACAAGAGACTTTCGTTTTACGTCGCGCTGGCGCTGCTTCTGGTGGTGATGGCCCTCGTCGCCGACAAGATAGCCCCCCACGACATCTACAAGGTGGACTACGCGAAGATCCTCGAGCCCCCCTCGAAGGAATTCATCTTCGGGACCGACTACATGGGGCGTTGCGTTTTTTCGAGAATCCTCTGCGGGACGGCCACCACCTTCAAAATGACCTTCAGCGCGGTGGCCATCGTCTTCGTCCTCGGAACCTCCCTGGGCATTCTCTCGGGCTACTTCGGGGGATTCCTGAACTCCGCGGTCATGCGCGTGGCCGACATCTTTCTCGCCTTTCCCGGCATAATACTCGCGATAGCCATAGCGGGCATCATGGGGGGAGGCCTCCAGAACGCGGTCATAGCCATAGCCGCGGTCACCTGGCCCCGCTACGCGAGACTCAGCAGGAGCCTCGTCATCAAGGAAAAGGAGAGCGTCTACGTGGACGCCGCGAAGGTTTCCGGGACCGGATCGTTTAAAATACTCGGGAGGCACATCTTCCCCAACGTGATATCCATCATGATTCTTTCCGCGGTGATGGACATCGGGGTGGTGACCATGGAGCTCGCGGGCCTTTCCTACCTGGGCCTCGGGGCCCAGCCCCCGGAACCGGAATGGGGACTGATGCTCGCCGGGGGAAAGACCTATTTTCAGGTGGCGCCCTGGCTCCTCCTGGCCCCGGCCCTGGCCATTTTCGTCGTGATAGTCATTTGGAATCTCTTGGGCGACAAGCTCCGGGACATCCTGGACCCCAGGGCCCTGAAGGCCATAGAGAAGGAGGAATTGTGACATGAGAGCGATTCTCGCGAACCCCGGGGGAGCCCCGGAATTCGAAACCCCGGGGGAGGAAGCCCTTTCCCGCCCTTCCCCGGAAACGCCCCTTCTCTCGATAAAGGACCTTTCGATAAAGTACGGCAACAAGCACGCCGTGAAGGACTTCAATCTGGAGATCGGGAAGGGGGAAGTGGTGAGTTTCGTGGGGGAAAGCGGATCCGGAAAGACCACGGTCGCGAGGGCCGTGATGGGTCTTCTGCCCCCGGCGGCCAAGATTGGCGGGAACTCCTCGGTGAAATTCCTGGGCCGGGAGCTCTTCGGCCTTCCCCCCAAGAAATGGGCGAGGATCCGGGGGGACAAGATCTCCATGATCTTCCAGGACTCCGGAAACATGCTGAATCCCGTCAGATCCATAGGCTCCCAGTTCAAGGAGTACATTCTCACCAAGAGAAGCGTTTCGGGAAAATCGGCCCTGAACCTCGCGGCGGAAAATCTTTTCAGGACCGGACTTTCGGATCCTCTGGCCATTCTCAAAAGCTACCCCTTCCAGCTCTCCGGGGGCATGAGGCAGAGGGTGGGGATAGCCATGGCCATGGTCTTCAAGCCCGACCTTCTCATCGCCGACGAACCCACTTCCGCCCTCGACGCCACCACCCAGAAACAGGTCATAGAGGAACTCCGGAACCTGAAGAGCCGGGAGAACATGGCCATAATCCTCGTGACCCACAACCTGGGGGTCGCGAGTTTCATCTCGGATCGCATAGTCGTCCTGAGGAACGGGGACACCATGGACGAGGGGGACCCGGACACCCTGATCGACGCGCCCGGGAGCGACTACACGAGGGAGCTCCTGGCGGCGGTTCCCGCCCTGGCGGACTAGGACGCGCCCGAAAAGACGGATTTCCCGGAAGGGGGGACTCGGCGACGCGTCGCCAAGGGACCCCCCCCGGGGGGAAATCGAACGCGAGGATAAACGAGAAAAATGCCCGAAACGGCGATATTGCGAACGAGAGAACTCACCAAGATTTTCACCAAAGCCGACGGCGGGACCTTCAAGGCCCTGGACCGGGTGAATGTCGAGCTTAACGGCGGCGACACCCTGGCCGTGGTGGGGGAGAGCGGCTGCGGCAAGAGCACCCTCGCCAGGATAATCCTGAACCTGAGCGCCCCCGACGGGGGAGAGGTGCTTTACCGGGGCGAGAGGATCTCGGGTCTCAAGGGCCGGGGTCTTTTGAAGACGCGGGAGAAGATCCAGATGATCTTCCAGGACCCCTCCCAGGCCGTGAACCCCAGGATGAAGGTGAAGGACATAGTGGCCGAGCCCCTCGTGAACTTCAAAAGGGTGAAATCGAAGGACAAATTGACCAAGGTGACCGAACTTCTGCGGGACGTGGGACTGGACGAGAGTTTCCTTGACCGTTACCCCCACTCCATGAGCGGGGGGCAGCTCCAGAGGGTGGCCATAGCGAGAGCCCTGGCCCTGAAACCGGAGCTGATCCTCTGCGACGAGGCCACGAGCGCCCTGGACGTCTCCATCCAGAAGGTGATCTTGGAGCTTTTGAAGGAACTCGCCAAAAAAGACGGGGTCCATTACATATTCATCTGCCACGACATAGCCCTGGCGGAGAGCTTCGCGAACAAGATCGCGGTCATGTACATGGGCAGGGTGGTCGAGACCATGGCGGGACGCTCCATGAACAGGAACGCCAAACACCCCTACACCAAATTGCTCCTGAACTCGGTCTTTCCCCTGAGGAGCGGGAAGAGCCGCGGGGAACCCGCGCCCGTCCCGGGGAAGGACGCCACCCCCGGGTCCGAGGGCGAAGTCGCGCCCAAAATCGTCGAGAAGGAGATATCGCGCGCGGAAGACCACGACAATTCCTGCGTCTTCTCCCACCGCTGCCCCGATTCGTGCGAGGACTGCGTGAGCGTCGCGCCCGAGTTGAAGGAGATAGCCGACGGGCACAGCCTCGCCTGTCACAAGGCGGTTTGAGCGGCGCGGCGGGGAATTTCCCCCGCGGAACGGGATAACCGTCCGGTTCGAAAATAAAAGATTGAAATCCGGGACCCCTCCCCGATCCGCGGCGTCCGGCGGGAAGCGGGGGATTTGGCGCCAATCGAAAAAGTTCCGGTGAAACCGGCCGGAAAACCGGGGAAAAAATTTTGGCCGCGGGCGCCGAGGAAAAATTCCCTCGGAAAAAATGACGATACTTTGTAGCGCGGATTTGAAAAAAATTTCGGTTTGATCCATAATGACCGCGCGATGATTTTTCGGTGACGCCCGGGCGAAGAGGTTTTAAAAATCCCGCCCGACGGCAAAGCCGCGACGGCAAGACAACCAAGCCAATCGGAGCCGCCGCCGCGAAAAACCGGTCAGCGGAGACGCCCGCCCGCGGACCAAAATTCTCCATAACGGGCAACGAACGCGAAGCGCGGGTTCCGAAAACGGCGAACCCCGAACGCGAAATCAAAAGATCGAAACACCTTGACAGAAAAAACAAACCCCGACGCCGACGGCCCGTCCCGACAAGAGGGAGAGAGCCTGTACGGCAAGATTCTGGCCCTCGCCGTCCCCCTGATACTCGCGAACCTGGTCCAGCAGGTCTACAACCTGATTGACGTTTTCTTTCTCGGACGTTACCGGGGATCCCTGGAGCTGGCCGCGGCCGGGGTGTCCATGCAGGTGTCCTGGGCCCTCATTTACATGTTCGTGGGGCTCTCCGTGGGAGCGAGCATAGTCACCGCCCAAAGTTACGGGGCCAAGGACCCGCTCAGGCTCGGGAGGGCCGTTCACACGACGGCCGCCATGAGCTTGGCCTCGGGCGTCGTTTTGGTGATCCTGGGTCTCATTTTCGCGGGGACCCTCCTGAGGCTCATCAACACGCCCGACGAGGTCTTCCCCAAGGCCGCGAGCTACCTCCGGATCCACTTCCTGAGCATGTTTCCCTACATCATTTACACCATGGGAAGCGCGGTGCTGAGGGGGGTGGGCGACACGAGGACGGCCATGAAGGCCTTGAGCGTCTCCCTGTGCGTGAAGTTCGTCTTCGCCCTGATTCTCGTGGCTTTCATGGGGGGTGGGGTGGAAGAGGCGGCTTACGGGACGATTCTCGCCCAGATTTCGGCCGCGGCCGTCGTGACGAGGAAGCTCGTCCGCGCCGACGGTCCCCACAAGCTTTGGTTCGGGAGAATCGCCTTCCATTGGAAAACCCTCGCGAAGATAGCCGCGATAGGTGTCCCCGCGGGTCTCCAGTCCCTGGTTCAGTATCTCGCGAACTTCTATTTCCAGAGTCAGGTGAACGTCTTCGGTCCCGACGTGGTGGCGGCTCTCGTCACCTACACGAGACTCGAGGGCTTCGTGTACATGCCCATAGAGGCCTTCGCCCTCGCCGCGGCCACCCTCTCCGGTCAGAACCTGGGGGCTCGGAATTTCCCCAACATCCCCAGGGTCATGCGGGAGACTTCCCGCATGAGCGTGGGGGTGACCTTCTTCTTTTCTCTCATGTTCATGCTCCTCGCCCCGCACATCGTCGCCTACCTGAACCCCGAGAACCCGAGGGCCGCGAACATAGCCCTCCTTTTCATGTCCTTCTTCATGCCGGTCTACTTCCTCTACTCCCTCACCCAAAACTTCGGGGGAGTCATAAGGGGAACCGGGGAGGCGAGGATCCCCATGACGATAGTTCTCGTCTTCACCTGCGGGGTCAGGGTGGTCTGGATCTCCTTCGTGAACGATTCCCTGGTCCTTTTGGCCCTCACCTACCCCATCTCCTGGACCTGCACCTTCCTGGCCTACGTCATCTACTACAAAAAGGGCAACTGGCTGACGAGGCACGCGAAGGACGCGAATTGAGGGAAAGGGCGAAATGAAGTAAAAGGGAAGGGTGAAAAGGGAAGGCAATAAAAGGAAGACAAAGCCCGGGCGGGGAAACCCGAAAAACCCCCGGGGGAAAACCGAATCTCGGACAACCGAGGAAAGAGGCCCCGAAATGGAAGAATTGTCGATTGACGATCTTAAGGTCAAAAGAGGGGAGAAGGCCTTCGGTTTCGTTCCCGTCGAGGGGACCGACCTGAAGCTCCCCGTCGCGCTCGCCAAGGGAGCGAAAGACGGGCCGCGGGTTTTGATCTCCGCGGGCGTTCACAGCGCGGAGCACGTCGGCGTCGCGGGTCTTCTGAGGTTCGCGAGGGCCCTGGACCCCGCGGAGCTTTCGGGCGAGCTCGTCATGATCCTTCTCATGAACCCCTCGGGTTTCGCGCACAGAACGCTCAGCATGGTTTACGAGGACGGGAAGAACCTGAACAGGGTCTTTCCCGGAAACCCCGGGGGAACGACCGCCGACAAAATCGCCGCGACCGTGGTCGGGAAGTTCTTCGGGACCGCGGAACGCTACGTCGACCTCCACTCCGGGGACGCCCACGAGTCCCTGGTCCCCATGGTCTTCTCCGTGGGGGAGGCCAAGCCCGAAGTGGTCGCCGAAGCCGAGCGCATGGCCAAGGCCGCGAACGTCAGGTACCTCGTCCGGAGCGGGGTCGCGACCGGGGGCGCCTACAACCACGCGGGAAGCATGGGCATACCCTCCATCCTGATCGAAAGGGGGGAGAAGGGCATGTGGAGCGAGTCGGAGGCGGACCTTTGCGTCAATGACGTGAAAAACGTCTTAAGAACCCTGGGCCTCCTGGAAGGTCGCCTCGAAGGCCGGGTTTTCGTCCCGGACAGGCTCGCGCGGACCGCGTACGTGCCCGCCCCCGTCTCGGGGCACTGGCATCCGACGAGGACGGCCGGAAACTCATTCAAAAAGGGGGAAACGATTGGGGTCATAAGGGATTGTTTCGGTAACGACCTCGCCGCCCCGACCTTCGAATTCGACGGGGTGATTTTGTATCAGGTCGAGAGCCTGACGGTCATCGAGGGCGAGAACCTCATAGCCTACGGCGGGGAGCCGATGACCATTTGATCCCCCGCGCTTGCCGCGGAGGGGATAACGGATCCCGGCGTCGCGTTCGCGGGGTCATGACGAAAAGACGGGAAAAAGCGACAAAAATTAAAGGGGGGCGGCCCCGAACGGGCCCGCCCCCTTTGATTTTCACGTCGTTCGCGTTTTCGCGGGTCTTCCTCGTCCTTGTCCGGAGGGCCCGGAAGCGTACCCGGCGGGGAAGGGAGTGGTTTCGAACCCCCCGGCTTCCCGCGGGGATAACGGATCCCGGCGTCGCGTTCGCGGGGTCATGACGAGAAGTCGGGAAAAAGCGACAAAAATTAAAGGGGGGCGGC
>JAITKT010000290.1 GCA_031278225.1 Deltaproteobacteria bacterium | reverse complement strand
CCGCGACCGCGCGGACAACGGAAAAAAAGGCCCCCTTGGAAAAATTCCCCGGATTCTTCCCGCGCCCCCCGGTCCTTTCGGACGATTCGGCCGCGCGGCGGGTGTTTTCGCGGGGGGCCCCCCCGGGCGTTTTTCGCGGGAAATCCAAGGGGGGCCCCCGCGCGGGGTCAACCCCGGGGGCGAAATCCCGCCCCGGCCCCGACGCGCCTTTCCGCGGATCCGGTCCCCCCGGACGCGGGTCCCGTTTTCGGCGGGGGAAAAAACCAAGGGGATTCCGAAGGGATCCCGGGGGGGAATCCGAAGGGATCCGAAGGGATCCCGGGGGCGCTTCCCCGATTCCCGCCGCGCGACCCGAAAACTTCCGAAATCCGCCCGGAATCTGAAAATCGGGGAAAACCGGGTCCGCGCCGGAAGTTGAAAAAAGCCCGTTTTTAAGATATAAATGACCCTGAGCACCGCTCTTTCGTCAAGACGCGTTTTTTCGATTTTCGCGCGCGGTTCCGAAACGGCGGCCACCGGACCCCGAAAATCCGAAGATTCGGGACGCGAGAGAAAACGCTCCCCATTCTGGAGAATCAATTTTGAACACATTTTCCCGCAATCTGCTCATATGGGCCATGATAGTCCTCATCATCCTGGGACTGTTCAACTACTTCAAACCGTCGGAAGACGTCACCCGCCAAAGTTATTCGCAGGTCTTCGACGCCGTGACCAAGGGAGAGGTTCAGGAGGCCATCATCTCCAGCACCGAGCTCGTGGTGGTTTTGAAGGACTCGAGAACCCGCTGGGCGGCCTACCTCCCCTACGACGAGTCCCTGCTTCCCGCTCTCAGGGAGCAGAACGTCAAGATAACCGTCTCCCCCCCCGCCTCCGGCCATTGGTACACTTTTTTGGGGGGACTCTTTCAGATAATTCTCCTCGTCGCGGTCTTCCTCTTTTTCATGCGCCAGATGCAGGGCGGCGGAAAGGCCATGACCTTCGCCAAAAGCAGGGCCAAGATGCTCTCCGACGAACAGAGGAAGGTCACCTTCGCGGACGTCGCGGGCATAGAGGAGGCCAAGGGGGAGCTTGAGGAAATAATCGATTTTCTCCGGGAACCCGGGAAATTCGTGAAGCTCGGCGGCCGCATCCCCAAGGGCGTCCTTCTCATGGGGGCCCCGGGGACCGGAAAGACCCTGCTCGCCCGGGCCATAGCCGGGGAGGCGGGCGTGCCCTTCTTCTCCATAAGCGGCTCCGACTTCGTCGAGATGTTCGTGGGCGTGGGGGCCTCCAGGGTCCGGGACATGTTTTCCCAGGCCAAGAAGAGCTCCCCCTGCATTCTCTTCATCGACGAGATAGACGCCGTGGGCCGCCACCGGGGCGCCGGTCTCGGGGGCGGTCACGACGAGAGGGAACAGACCCTGAACCAGCTTTTGGTGGAGATGGACGGTTTCGAGCCCAACGAGGCCCTGATAGTCATCGCCGCCACCAACCGCCCCGACGTCCTGGACCCCGCCCTGCTCCGGCCCGGCCGTTTCGACAGGCAGGTGGTGGTGCCGCTCCCCGACGTCCTCGGGAGGGAACAGATCCTCCAGGTGCACAGCAAGAAGGTCCCCCTGGCCTCGAACGTCAGTCTCACCACGGTGGCCCGGGGCACCCCGGGATTCTCCGGGGCGGACCTGGAAAACCTCATAAACGAAGCCGCCCTGATGGCGGCCCGCAAAAACAAGGACGAGGTGGAGGGGGCGGACCTCGAGGCCGCGAGGGACAAACTCATGATGGGGGTGGAAAGAAAGAGCCTCATCATGAGCGAGGAAGAAAAAAAGACCACGGCCTGGCACGAGGCGGGTCACACCCTGGTCGCCCTCCTCCTTCCCTTCGCGGATCCCCTGCACAAGGTCTCCATCATCCCCCGGGGAAGGGCCCTGGGAGTCACCCAATACCTCCCCACCGAGGACAAGCACACCTTCAGCAGGGACTTTTTCAAAACCACCCTGGCCATCCTCATGGGTGGCAGGGTCGCGGAGGAACTGGCCCTGAACCAGCTCACGACCGGGGCCTCCAACGACATAGAAAGGGCCACCAAACTCGCCCACAAGATGGTCACCCGCTACGGCATGAGCGACACCTTGGGTCCCCTCACCTTCGGAAAGCAGGAGGACCAGATCTTTTTGGGAAGGGAGATAGCCCAGCACAGGGACTATTCCGAACAAACGGCCCAAAGGATAGACAACGAGGTCAAGACCCTGGTCCTCGGCGGCTACGAAAAGGCCAGGGAACTCGTCGGGAAGCACATGGCCGTCCTCAAGGCCCTGGCGGAACTCCTCCTCGAAAAAGAGACCATCGACGCCTCGGAAGCCATAGACGTCGCCAAGGACGCCATCCTTTCCGAGGGCCTCCCCATCCCCAAGGTCGGGGAAAGCCTCGACCCCGACGCCAAGGACACCAAGAGCCACCCCAAGACCAGGAAACCCAGGTCCCCGAAAACCGCGAAGGCCTCCAAAAAGTCCGAGGGCCTCTTCGACAAAGCCCCCGACTCCCCCGAATCCGCCAAAACCCGCGGGCGCAAGGAACGGGGCGAGGACCCCGAAGCCGCCCGGGACGACGGGGAAGACTCCCCCGACGACGACGCGGGCGAAACCCCGCGGAACGACGCGGGCAACGACGCGAACGAAGCCGCGAACGAAGCCCCGAAAGGCGGGAACGGCCGCGCGAACGACGACGCCGGCGACCGGGAAGAGGAAGACGACGATTCCGAAAACAAGGACTGAAATTTTTCCGGTCCCGCGTTTTTTTCAACTCCCCCCGGGGCCGCCCCCCCTCCCCCCCCCGAAACCCCGCGGGCCCTCCGCCGCGCCGCCCGCGGGGTTTCGCGGGGGCTCGAATATGTAAT
>JAITKT010000368.1 GCA_031278225.1 Deltaproteobacteria bacterium | reverse complement strand
CGCCGAAGTGGCGGAACTGGTAGACGCACGGGTCTCAAAAACCCGCGAGATATTCTCGTATCGGTTCGATCCCGATCTTCGGCACCATCACCCAACGGGTAACCTCGAACTTAACGCTTAAACCCCCGAAGCCGGCTCCCAAAGCCGATTTCGGGGGTTTTCGTTTTTCGGCCCCGCGGGCCCGGACGGCCGAAAAGCCCGACAAGCCGCGGCGACCGGCCCCGCAATCGGCCCCGGGGCATGCCCCGCTCGCGCCCCCGGGAAACGCCTGGACAAACGCCCGCGGATGGCTTAAATTGGACTCGCGAGTTCCGATTTCTAGGCTTTTTCGGGAATTCACCCCGGAACGCGACCCCGTCTTTCGGCCCGTTCGAGCGCTCCCCCGCCGGGGGCGGGACCCGCGAACGGCCCTCGAAACCGCGGGGCCGATTCAAGTTTCGGCCGTTTTTTGACGAAACGAAACACGGGTTTCCGAAACTCAAGGTTTCGTTTTTTTTAGGGCCTTTTCGCTTTGATCCGAAGGACCGTCAATCAAACCGTCCCGGGTCCCGCGGGTGACCGGCATGACCGTCGTGAAAATCAAGAAGGGGGCCTTGGCCCTGGTCGTTTTCGCCGCGCTCCTTTTCGCCGGGCCGCCCCGCGATTCGGAGGCGCAGACCGCCCCGGGTCAATCGGGTCTCGTGGAAACCGTCGAGAGGGGTTACCTCGCCCACCGCCGCGGGGAATACGACAGGGCCGTCGAAATTTACACCGCCATAATTCAGCGCAGGGGCCTGACCGCGAAACAAAGGGCCGTCACCTATCTTCTGAGGGGAGAAGCCAAGAGGGACAAGGGCGAACTGGTGGAGTCCGTCTACGATTTCACCCGGGCCCTGAACCAGTGGAAGAACTATCCCCAGGCCATCTTTTTCCGGGGCCAGGTTCTGGCGCGCCTGAACCGCCTGCCGGAAGCCCTGATTGATTACACCCGCGCCGCGGAGCTGGATCCGAACCGGGAATCCTACCACACGAGCCTCGCCCTGTTGAAAAAGACGATGAGGGAACGGGGGCTTTCGGTGGAGGTGAAAAACAGCACTTTGGAGATAGTGCTCCCGAAAAACGATTGAGTTTCGAGGGGTTTCGGCACGTCTTCCTTCCGTTTCCCCCGGGCTTGACCCCGGGCGCCGCGGCCCCGTTTTCGCCTTTTTCCCCCTTTTTCGCCTTTCCTCTCCCCTTTTTTTTCGCCTTTTTCCCCCCGCCTCCCGTCGCGCGCCTTTGACCCTCCCCCCCAAGCGTTCCCCGACAATCACCCCCCTCTCGATCATTTTCGGATCATTTGCGAACGCGAGCGAACGCGGTCTTTCCGCGCGCCCTCCATCCCCCTTCGTCCGGTTTTGGTCGGGGTTTTCCGGGAATGCCGAAAAGCCCCCGGGGTCCGGGACGGGGGAGAGGGTTCCGGACGGAGGCAAGGAAACGGGGAAGGGGAGGGGGAAGAGAAAGCCCTCGGGGTTTATTCAGGGGGCCAGACAAAGCGCCGCGAGGACGACGAAATCGATTGTGATGGCCAGAAGCACGGCGCCCGAGCCCTTGTCCTTGGCGTTTTTTATCTTCTCGTCGTATTCCATGGAGACGAGGTCGCAGACGTCCTCGATGGCCGAGTTCACGAGCTCGGCCAAGGGCACCAGCAAGAAGGCGGCGACGAGGGCCAGTTTTTTCCAAAGGGGCCAGGGGACGAAAATCATGGTCGCGAGGAGGATCGCGAGCGCGAGGGTCTCGAGTCTCACGGACTCCTCTTTTTTGAAGGAAGAGGCCAATCCGGCGAGGGAATAAACGGTGGCCATTTTGGCTCTGCGGGGGATGTTTTTAATCAGTTTGAACATTTTTTCTTTTTTTTCCTCGGGATTCGCTTCTTTTCGGGGGACGGCGCCCGGGCGGTCGAAGGGTCCGCGTTTCCGTTCCCTGTCGACCGAAGAATCCGAAGCGTCCGCGGGTTTTTCGGTTTCATGATTTTCTTTCGCCGCTCTCCCCGGTTTTTCGGGACCTTCGGTCCCCAATCCATTCCGAGGAGGAAAAAAGATTCCAGGGCCAGACGGCGCCCGGGGGTTTGGCTTCGAAGGTCACGATTTCCCCGGTCGCGGGATGCCGAAAGCCGAGTTTCCGGGAAAAGAGCCCGATGGAGATCTCCCCCGGCGGGGGCGGGGGTCCCCCGTAGCGTTCGTCCCCCAGGACCGGGGCCCCCGCGAGGGAGAGCTGGGCCCTGATCTGGTGCTTGAAACCCGTGAGGAGATCCACGTCCAGGAGGCTCGCGGTTTCCCCGTCGTCCAGAACCCTCGTCCCCAAAACCGCGAAGGACAGGACGGCGGGTTTGCTCTTTTCCCCGGGTTCCGCCGGGCGGGTGACGTTGTTGTCCCTGAAAAGCTCGTTTTTCAGGGTTAGGGACGGCGGAGCCCCCGAAATCGCCTCCGAAAAGGCCTCCCCGGCCGCCGGGGATTCCCCGTGGTCTTCTCGCGGGGACTCCGCTTCCCGGCCCCGCGCTTCCGGGACCCGCGCTTCCGGCATGGGGACGTCACCGACGCAGATTGCCAGATACCTCTTCTTCACGAGCCTTTTCCCGAACTCCCCGCTCATCCTCTTGGCCGCTTTCGAGTTTTTCGCGAAGACCATGAGTCCCCCGACCGGGAGGTCCAGTCTGTGGACGAGTCCCGAGAAGGCGTTCCCGGGTTTTCCGTGAGTTCGTTTGAGAAAAGCCTTGGACCAGCTTAAAATGTCCGGACGCCCGCTCATGTCTTTCTGGCTCAGCCATCCGGAGGGCTTGTCAAGGACGAGTATCTGCTTGTCCTCGTACACCACGGACGGTTCGCGGTGAGTCGGGGGTTTCGGGCGCGTCTGGGGCTTTGGGCGTTTCGGTTTCATGGGATTTCAAGGGGGTCCCCTCGCCGGGGCCGGAACGGGTTTTTTCCCGTCGGGGCGTCCCGGGGCTTTGGCATGGTCTCGCGAAAATCGACGAAAACCGCGGTCCGGGCTTCGGGAAAACTTCGGGGAAGCTTCGGGGCGCGAAAAAATCAAACCCGCGTCAAGGAAATCGCTGTCATCATGGCACTTGGCCGCCTGGAAAAAATCATCGACGGGGAATTCAGAAAATCGGGCGCGGTCCTCGCTCCCCGGGAACTCCACCGCTTCGCCCTCCTGGACCTGCTTTTGAACGAAAAGAGGGAGGAACTGGATCTCACGAGGATCGAGAATCCCCTTAACCTCATCAACAAGCATTACGTTGACGGCGTTCTCGCCAGCGGTTTTCTGGATCCGCCGGGTTCGCCGGGCGCGAAGGGGCTTTTGATGGACATCGGTTCCGGGGCGGGTTTCCCGGGGATTCCCATCGCGATCGCGAGGCCGGATCTGAAACTCCTCCTGGCCGAGCCCCGGAAAAAACGCCTCGATTTCATGGAAACGGTCGTGAACGTCCTGGGACTCGAAAACGTGGAGTTTCATCCCCACAAGGTGGGTCCCTCCTTCGACCGCCCCGTCGCGAACGCGATAACCCGGGACTTCATGAAACTGGACAAGACCCTGAGTCTGGTGGCGGACATCCTGCCCCCGGGAGGGAAACTCTATCTCATGAAGGGGACGGGGGTCAACGGGGAGATGCGGGAAGCCGAAAAATCCGAGGATTACGGCCGTTTCGAGTTTGTTTTCGAAAAAAGCTACGGGATCGGGGGGCTTAATCTCGAGAGAAGGCTCCTGCGTTTCGACAAAAAGGCCGGGTCCGTCCGAGGGGAAAACGGGGAAGAAAGGGAAGCGCGGGAAATCCCCCGCGACAACGTCACGGAAATAGGAAGTCCGCGAAACGCGACCTACAGGGGGTTTTTGCGGCTCCTCGACGCCGGGCGCGTCAAAAAGGACGGGCTCGCCGTTGTTTCCGGACCCAAATTCGCGAAAGACATCCTGGCCAAACGTCCCTCGGTCGTGCGGGGGATAATCGCGAAAAAAGCGTCCGACCTCAAATCCCTCGACTTCCCCGAAGACGTCAGGATTTATCTTTTGAGGCCCGAACTCTTCTCCGGACCGGACCTCTTCAACGCCGGCCCCCCGCTCCTCCTGTGCTCCGTCCCGGAGCTCCCGCGGTGGCGGACGGACCTCGAACTCCCGGGCATCAATCTCTTCGCCCCCTTCCAGGACCCCGCGAACGTCGGAGCCCTGATTCGCACCGCGACCGCCATGGGGGCGAGGGTCATTCTGCTCCGGGACGCGGCCAACCCCTTCCACCCCAAGGCCCTGAGGGCCGCGGGTCCGGCCGTCTTCCAGGGGGAAATCCTCCGGGGCCCGGGCCTGGAAGAACTCGCGGAGTCCGGCCTCCCCAATCTTTTCGCCCTCTCGGGCAAGGGCCGGGACATCCGAGAATTCGCGAGGGATCATCCCCCCGTTTCTTCCCTGAATCTCGCGATCGGAAGGGAAGGGCGGGGCCTGGACGGGCTCTTCCCCGAAAGCGTCCGCCTCCGAATCCCCATGAAGGGGGACGTGGAATCCCTGAACGCGACCGCGGCGGCGGCCATGGCCCTCGCCATTCTCGGTCCGAAATTTTCCTGAGCGGAACTTCCGGGGTCCGGTCGCGAAAAGGCCGGTCCCGCGACCGGCCGTTTCCCGAAATAACGAGCGGGTTCCCCGCCCGTCCGATGGTCCGAACGAATCGGACGGCGATGTTCGATTCGGCGCCCGGCCCCGCGGCGAGAACGACGGCCGTCGGGATGATTCGTCGTCGCCTGATTGCCTTTCGTCCCGGGGTCCCGACCCCGATTCGCTCGAACGCCGGCTCCGTTTGTTGATTTTGTCTTTCGCGAGGGGGTGGCCGCGGGAAGTCCCGGCGGATCGACGGCGGTCCGTTCCCCGTCGGAAAACCGGGAGAAAAACCGAAAAGCCGATTGTCGGTTAAATCCGCGGGAAGGCTGTTTTCGCGGCTTGAAAGCGAAGGCCCGGGGAATCCCCGCGCCCCGACCGGGCGAAAGCTCGGGGAAAAATTTAAAAAATTTGAAATTTCGTCGAGGGAAATTAAAGTTCCCGCGCGAGGCGCCGGGGAACGCCGGCCCGCGAGAACGTCAGTTTCGTTTCGCGAGCTTGTTTTTGTTTATTTTTTCCCTCAACTCGTTCGCGGCTTTGAAGACGGCGAGCCTTTTGGCCTTGACCTCGACGCAGGAGCCGTCTTTGGGATTGCGGCCCACGTAATTCTTGTAGTGTTTCATCCTGAAGGTGCCAAAGCCCCTGAATTCCGCCCGCTGATTGTTTTTCAAACCCTTCATGATGCAATCGAAGAAAATGTTCAAGATGACCTCGGAATCCTTGGGGTCGAGGTTTGCCTTCACGGCCATGGCGTTTA
>JAITKT010000305.1 GCA_031278225.1 Deltaproteobacteria bacterium | reverse complement strand
GTATTTTCCAAGCTTCAAAACAAATGATTTGATGAAAACCCCCCAATTTGGTCATGGGCCGTTTGACCGTAATTTTCTCCTTTAACGCCGTTAACCAGCGCTGACGGATTTGCTTACCCCATGAGGATTCTCAATACTCATTTTTCATAAATGATAATAATTGATATTTGGAAAAGATTGAATACAAACTTTTATTATTAAAATGCCAAGCGAACACATCCGCTGACACGCGTCATGAGAGAAAAGAACAACGCCCCAACAATCAAAGCGTCAATGAGCATTAATCTCTGCTTATTGTCCTGTGACCTTTCCGCGAGACTCTTTTCCAATGCGTCGAATTTGGAATCGAACTCGCCTTTAAGCCTCATTTCCAAACCATTGATTTTTTCGGATACCCGAACTTTTCGCATAAACGCCGGGGCCTCGGCTGGGGTTTCCAAGTTTTACGCTAACCGTCGCCATCGCATATTTATCCGAAAAAGTGTCGGGATGCCAAGGTCCCGAGGTTCTTACCCCGGCTTCCGGAACTTCCCGGGAAGTCGCCCGAGGATTCGGTGTGATTTCCGAAATCTAGAAGGGCCGTCGCAATCCGTTGTTTGGTCGAAAGCGTGGTCGGGACGCGACGGACCTGAAACCCTTTCGAGGGTGTCCGACGTTTCGCTGAAAAATATTTAAGGATTGTTCTCGGTTTCCGAAGTTATCGCTGACGCCTGCCGCGTTCCTTTTGGAACGATGAGTCGCAGGATGCCCGGGACCCGATATTCTTTCCCGCGTTCCAAGACTTCCGGGTGGCCTGTCAACGCCCATTCGCATTCTCCCGAACCGCCGTTTGCGCTTTGTTTTGACAAAGAACGCCTGAAAATCCGTTTGGCCTTCCGCGGGACGAATCCGACCGGGATTAAGGGCCGCCCGGAAGCCGACGGACGTTCCCGTCCCCGCGCTCTTCGGTGCGCTTCATCGCGCCTCCAAAATTTCCAATCGGACGACGAACGCCTCCTCGTGATTCCCGAGGTTTTCGAGGGCCGCGGCCACCTCGCTTTTGGTCGCGAGCGCGGCCGGATGCCCGGGGCCCAAGACTCTTTCCCTGGCCTCCAGAACTTCCCGAAAAATCGAAAGCGCCTCACCGTGATTTCCGAGCTTGGCGATGACGACCGCCGTCTCGTGTTTCGTCGCGAGAGCGCTCGGCCGATCGGGGCCGGAAACCGTTTCCCATCCCTCCGAAACTTCCCGGAAAAGCGCCAAGGCCTCGGAATGTTTTCCGAGGTCGGAGAGGGTCTTGGCGACCTCGTGTTTGGTCGCGAGAGAACTCGGATGCCCCGGGCCCAGGACGCTTTCCTTGGCTTCCAAAACTTCCCGGAAAATCGATAGCGCCTCGAGGTGATTTCCGAGGTTGGCCAGGGCCGCGGCCATCTCGTGTTTGGTCGCGAGCGCGCTCGGATGCCGCGGGCCGAAAAGCGTTTCCCACCCCTCCGAAACTTCCCGGAAAATCGCGAGCGCCTCTTCGGGGTTTCCGAGGCCGGCCAAAACTCTCGCCGCCTCGTGTTTGGTCGCGAGCGTGTTGGGATGGCCCGCCCCCAGAACCCTCTCCTCGGCTTCCAAAACTTCCAGGTAGACGGCAAGGGCCTCCCCGCCATTCCCCAGGTCTCCCAGGGCTCCGGCCACCGCGTGTTTGGCCGCGAGCGTGTTGGGATGCTCGAGACCCAGGATTCTTTCCCTGTTTTCCAACACTTCCCGGTAAACGGAAAGCGCCCCGGCGTGATTTCCGAGGTCGCCCAAAACCGCCGCCATCTCGTTTTTGGCGGCCACCGCGTCGGGATGCCCGGGACCCAGGACCCTTTCCTCCGCTTCCAGGACTTCCCGGTAAAGGGCGAGCGCCCCGGCGTTGTTGCCGAGCCGGGCCAGGACTCTCGCCGCCTCGTGTTTGGTCGCGAGCGTGTCGGGATGGTCCGGGCCCAGGACCCTTTCCCGGGCTTCCAAAACCTCGAGGTACTCGGCGAGCGCCTCCCCGCGATTGCCGAGGTCGGCCCTCGCTCCCGCGACCGCGTGCTTGGCCGCGAGCGCGTCGGGATGCTCCGGGCCCAGGACTCTCACCCGGGCTTCCATGACTTCCAGAAGCGCCGCCAGGGCCCCGGGGAGGTTTCCGAGATTCCCCAAGGCCCCGGCCATCATGTGTTTGGTGTCGAGGGCGGCGGGATGCTCCGGACCCAAAACCCTTTCGAACCCGTCAAGCGTTTCCCGAAAAACGGAGACGGACCGCTCGTGGTTTCCGAGGGCGTCGTGGACTTCGGCCAATTCCTGTTTCGCGTAAAGCGTTTTCGGATGCCCCGGGCCCAAAACCCTTTCCCGCGTCTCCAGGACTTCCCGGTAAATGGAAAGGGCCCTTTCGTATTCCCCCAAACCGGAGTTCAGGGAGGCGAGATTTTTTTTGGTTTCGACCGTGTCCGAGTGGTCGTCCCCCAGGATCGCCGTTTGAGCGAGAAGAGTTTCCTCGATGGTCCTCGTCGCCTCGAGAAAACCGCCGTCGCGGTCGAAAAACATGGCGAGTTTGTTTTTCGCGGCGAGAGTGTCGGGATGGTTGGCGCCCAAGGTTCTTTCGAGCGTTTCCGCGACTTCCCGCCCGGTTTTCACGGCCTTGGCGCGGTCACCGTCGGAAAAATCAAGGAGAGCCAGACCGAGTTTCGTCCTCAAAGTCTCCGGATCGTCCGCCCCGACGATTCTTTCCTGCGACCGCAACGCCAAAAGAAAAGTCTCTCTCGCTTTTTCCCGATCGCCAAGATCGTCGCTTATTTCCGCGAGCCTGCTCAAAGTGGCCAAAGTTTCCGGATGGTCCGCTCCCAGCGTCCTCTCCTGGTCCCGCAGCACGGCCGAGAGAATTTCCCGGGCCTCGGGATAATCGCCCGCGGCCTGCCGGAGAGCCGCCAAATCCCTCCCGGCCCTAAGCGTTTCCGGGTGTTCCGGCCCCAACCCGTCCGCGAGGGCGCTCAAAAGTTCTTCGCGCAACAGGCCAGCCTCGTCGAACCGCCCCCGGTCCGTCAGGGCTTCGGCCAATTCCCTTTTTTCGGCGATTGTCCCCGGGTCCGCCAATCCGGTGGAAACCGAGGGAACGGCCGTCCCGAGGTCCGCCGATCCGGGGGAAACCGCGGGAGCGGCCGTCCCGAGGTTCGCCGATCCGGGGAAAACCTCGGGGGCGGGCCCGCCCGGGTCCTCGGTTTCGCGGGAAGCACCGGGGGAAACCGTCCCCTCTTCCGGCCCGGCCCGCGACGAACCCTCGTCCGGAAATCCGACCGCGAAGGCGAAGGAAAAAAGGCACGCGACCAGGAGCAGCGCCGCCGCCATGGGCGCCGTGATCGCGGGCGTTCTTTTTTTGGCCTTTCGTCGTTCGGTCATGGTCCCGATTTTCCTCCGAATATCCCGTTCGCGGTTTCGCGGCCGCGGCCGGGTTTCATGCCTCCATCATGACAATGGTCGAATCGTCTTCGGCCCCTCGAAAGCGCCGAGCCGTCGCCCTTGTCATCCGAAGCGGACCCCCAATCCGAAACCCCCCGTTTTCAATGCCCGTCGGGCGTTTCGGGCGCTCCTTCCGGTTTCCCCGGGTCCTTCAGGACGTCCGCCGCCCGCTTCTTTTTCAGGTACACGGCCAGGGCCGACACCGACGCGCTGGTCACGCCCCTTATCCTTCCCGCCTGCCCCAGGGTGGAGGGTCTGGCGAGGGTCAAGGCCTCCGCGGCTTCCCCGGTCAGGCCCGGAATGACCCGGAAGTCCGGGATGACGTCCAGCCTCTCGCTCTCCTGCTTCTTCAATTTGCGAATCTCCTCCTCCTGGCGGTCGAGGTAACCCCGGAACTTTATCTCGGTCTCGAGGGTCAGAAGGGCGGTCGGGCGGATCTCCCCGAGTTCCGGGACCGTCCCCGCGAGAAGGTTCGCGGTTATTTTGGGTCTCTTCAAAAACTCGTCCGCCGCCATGGCCTCGCGCAGGAACCAGTTCTTTTCGGGGATCCCCCCGGCCTCCCCCAGGGCCCTCGCCGCGGCGGGGGTGATTTTGGTCAGGGACAATATCCGGCGGGCCTTTTCCATGTCCGCCTTTTTGGCCTCGAAGATTTCCGTCCTCTCCTTGTCCAAGAGACCCAGTCTCATGGCGAGGGGCGAGAGTCTCAGGTCCGCGTTGTCTTCCCTGAGGGAAAGGCGGTACTCCGCCCTCCCCGTGAACATCCTGTAGGGTTCGGAGACCCCGAGGGAGGTGAGGTCGTCGAACATGACACCCATCAGGGCCTCGTTTCTCCCCAAAAAGATCGGCTCGGACCCGGAAGCCCTGAGGGCCGCCCCGACCCCCGCCCAAATCCCCTGGGCCGCGGCCTCCTCGTAGCCGCTGGTGCCGTTTATCTGACCCGCGAAGAAGAGTCCCCGGACCTTCAGGGACTCCAGGGCGGGGGAAAGACCCCTGGGATCCGCGTAATCGTATTCTATGGCGTAGCCGGGAATGACGATGACCGTCTTCTCCAAACCTTTGATCCGATTTATGAGCTCCCTCTGCACTTCCGGGTCCAGACCCGTGGGGAGCCCCCCGGGATACACCAGCTCCGGCCCGTCCTTCTCCAGGAAGATCTGATGGCGCTCCTTGTCGGGGAAGCGCATGATCTTGTCCTCCAGGCTGGGGCAATACCTCGGCCCCGTCGAGACGGGATTGTCGGCGTAGATTATGGAGCTCTTGACGTTTTCCCTGACGATCCGGTGCACCTCCCCGTTGGTCCAGGTCAAGCGGCAGGAAACCAAATTGATCGGCTTGTCCCGCAGGGTCGAAAAGGGTCTCGCCCCCGGGTCCCCGGGCTGTTCCTCCAGGACGGAGTTGTCTATGGTGTCGGCCTTGAGCCTCGGGGCGGTGCTGGTGGAAAGCCTCAGGTGCGGATGCCCGACGTTCGCGAGGGTTTCCCTCAAATTGGTCGCGGGGCTCTCCCCCACCCTGCCCCCGGGTCGCGGATTCAGCCCGAAATAAATGACCCCGTTCCAGAAGGTTCCCCCCGTGAGGACCAGGGCCCCGCATCGGAAAGTCCTTCCGTCGACCAGTTTCAACCCCAGGACCTTCCCGTCCCGGACGAGAATCTCCATGGCCTCCCCCGCCAAAAGCTCCAGATTCTCGTGTTTTTCCGCGAACTCCCTCGCGAGATTCCTGTAAGTCGTTCTGTCCACGAGATTTCTCGTGGCCCTGGCCGCGGGTCCCTTGGACTCCCCCAGGATCCTGCACTGAATGGCCGACTCGTCCGCCCCCAATGAAGCGTGACCCCCCAGGGCGTCGACCTCCCGGAGGAGTCCCCCTTTGGCCGGTCCCCCGAAGGCGGGGTTGCAGGACAGGGTCCCGATGGTCTCCAAACTCAAGGTGACGAGCAGGGTCTTCATGGAAAGACGGGCCGCCGCGAAAGACGCCTCGAGTCCGGCGTGACCGCCGCCCGCGACTATCACGTCATAGAGCATGTGGTTCCTCGCGTTTTGAAAAAAATGTTTCCCCGGGGTTTTTCATGAAAGGTGTCCGATGGATTTTCGAAGGGGTTTCGAAGCGTTTTCCGCGGCTCCGAAACCTTTCCCCGAAATCCCCCGGCCGCCGCCCCGGGACCGCCGCCGAAAAGGAAAAAGAAAGCGAAAGGACGGGGCGCGGGAGGACGGGTCGCGGGGCGGACGGGACGCCGGCGGGGCGCCGGCGGGAAAGGCGAGGGAAGAAAGGAGAGGGGGCGAAAAGACCCCGGAAGACAAAAAAAAGGCGCCCCCGCGGGAGACGCCCCCAAGTATACATCAAATCGGCGCCGGGATTCCCGCCCCGGCGCGTCCGAACGCGATTCCCGCCGTCCCCGGCCCGTCAGGGCGGGTACACCCCGGGATAATAGGGTCCGGGGTAAGGGTTTTCGGTGTCCCCGTTCCGTTTTTCCTTGGGTTTGGCCAGGTTCGCCATGCTCGCCTCGGACTCCCGGGTCGTGACGGGTCCGCTCTTGGGACGGAGCATCCTGAGGTTTCCTTCCCTTCCCCTTCTTTTCGCGCGGACGGTCTCCCTCATGGAATTGTCGATCCCAGCGGGCACGTTCGTTATCCCGTAATCGTGGATCTCCTTCCAGTAAGCCGCGGCCTGGGTTATGGCCCGCTGCTGGTCCTCGTTGTTGCCCCTGACCGCGAGATAGGCCTCCCTTATCACCCGGGCCGTGTCCTGGTTTCTCAAATGAATCCTGTAAAAATCGTAGCCGGTGTTCCAGATGCTCTGAAAGGATCCCCCGTTTCCGATCTTTCTTTCGAGCTCGGCCCTGACCTCGTCCATCTCCAGGGGTCTGTTCGGGGCCATGAGCTGGGCTTCCGCGAATCCCGAACCGGAAAACGGAACGGCCCCGAAGGCAGCCCAAAGCGCGGCCGCGAAAAACACCGCCCGCCAAAGCCGGGACGACGGCGCGCCGCGGCCCTCCCGGGTCAACCCGGGAAATCCGAACTTTCCGGACACCCCCCTCACCTCGGCTCCCTGGGGACGGGAATCATGGGCCTGGCCCTCAGGACCTGAGCGTTGTCGTATTCCAGAAGGTCGAGATCCAGGTCGTCGTCGGCGTTCAAGTCCCCCTCGTCCCCCTGGGCGGCCATGAGACCGTCGTCCTTGTCGTCGAGGTAATTCACTATGACGGCCGTGGAGGTCTCGGGATTCCGCTTTTCGGTCCCGGGCTTTCCCCTGAAGAAGGGGGAGTCGATTTCCGCGCCCTTCATCTTCTCGAAAGGCGGAACTTCCCTTTGGAGCTCCTGAGCTTCCGCCGGAACGACGGATTCCTCGTCGGCCCCGGAATAATCGGTCGTGGCCTCCAGATAGTCGCTTTGCTCGGGACCGGTCAGCGAGGCTTCCTCGGGACGGAAATCCGCCCCGGCCTTTCCGCCCCGGCCCGTCTCCGTCCC